>NZ_JBBHKU010000071.1:0-94471 GCF_037389295.1 Stygiolobus sp. RP850M
AGATACCATTAAGCCAGCTTTATTTTCTTTGGTAATAAAGTTTATGAAAATAACCTTAATCGGTCTGATTATGAATTTTTGAGAATTTGCATTGCCTTTATGTTAGTTGTGAAGAACGTTAAAAAATACTACATTGGCCCTATCCGTTTATGACAATTTTTAAAGCTAAGAGTAAAAGTTCGTAATTCCTGGTATCGTAATTTTCTCAAAGAATTCCTCTTTATATCAGCCAGAATACATTGCGATAGTCTTACGTCCTGAGTTCTTTAGAATGCTAGAAATGGTGAAGGATAAAGCTTGTTCTTCCCTAAAACCTTTCCATCCTCCAGCAACTATCTTCTAGAGACGTTGATTGGAAAAACTTAAATGCTAAACTATAGAGTAGAAGTTACTGGAGGTCAAGTTTCAAACGAATCTTCGTCGTAACCTCTTATTACTTACGGGACACCTTTCGCTTACCGGTTAAGAACGTGAAGCCTTATGATAGTTCGACCTTTACCAAGTAAATTTTAAATACGAACAAAATATGGATAAGAAATGAAGCATGCCGCGGTAGTCTAGCGGTCTAGGATGGGGGCCTGTCGAGCCCCTGACCCGGGTTCAAATCCCGGCCGCGGCGTTGTGTAGGGGGAACACCCCACTCCCGATATTAACGTATATCTCAATTATCCTTTCTAAAGGAGCAATGTAATGATGCCTTTGCTTACCGCCTTCATCCTTCTCTATGGAGTAAACATAATACTTTCCTTTAATCTCTTTTACATAGAATTTAGAATGGACGTAGAAATTAGGCATTTTAAGAATGTTAAGTAACGCGGGTATAAATACTTATTCTAATAGAACGACCAGTGTGGAGTTGGAAGGAGACGATAAAGATTACTCATTTGTGCGAAAAATTCAAATCGACTTGAGGAATTTTTCGCTGACTAAACCCTCAAGACCGTTTTTTCGAACCAGGTGGTAGACGCCCGACAAATATTTCTTATTATTATAAATGAAATACTTCTTATCATCACTGAGTTTTACGTTCACGCCGTTCGACTTTAACTCACCGTAATTCGTTAGCCAAACCCAACCGACTATCTCATAATCGTCTGTGGGGGACACCCCTAAAACCCCCAACGCTAAATATGAAGAATTGAAAGGAGTTATCACAGAGGACTTGGAAAGCACGGTTGATAATACCTTCAAATTTCCGCATCGGATCTAATCAAATTCGAATTAGCTCTTAGACAAGGTAATATAAGTGAAGAGAGAATTAAGAAGTGTCTCTCATAATTAACCGGGAGCTCTCTGTTTAAGCCTAAGAAATTGTCCTTATAACGATTTTTTAGCATTTTAAGAGGTAGTGATACTTTGCCTTTTCTTAATATCAGTGGAGTGCCCTTTCCCGTTCTTGCTACTTCTTTTTTGGTTATAAATACCTTATTTACTAAAATTGAACTTACTATTTTTGATTTGTATAAAAAACTTAAATACTAACAACTGATGAAATTCAGTTTGCAATGACAAATCCTCAAGGAAGCCCAACTAAAAAAAGTCCCGATGTATATTCAAAAGTAGCGGAATTGACAGCTAGAATAGACAGACTCCCTACAATGGTCTTACCCATCTCAGTTATTCTTGCTTTAGCCTTCGGTTATTTCATCGCACTTTATGACGTCATTGATATTGGTGTAGCATTCTCCGGTACATCACTTCCTTATACTGGATTAACAACATCCGAGGCAACTACCGTAGTGTCAATGGGATTATTCGGTTATATACCAGGTGCCTTAATCTTGGGATATCTGGCTGACAAGGTAGGAAGGAAACCGATGCTAATGTTTACGGCACTTTTAACTGCAATTGGTAGTCTTGGTAACGCTCTATCAGTAAACTATCCTATGTTTCTCGTTTTTAGGTTTATTACTGGGATGGGTATAGGTGGAGACTTAATTCTCGTACCTACTTATCTGGTAGAAATGGTACCTGCTGTTAAGAGGGGTCAATACTTCAACTTGGTATACATTGCCGGATGGGCAGGGCTAGGACTGGGTCCCTTCTTAGCATCTATAATAGACATTCTAAACCCAGCAATAGGTTGGAGAGTAATATTCCTAATAGGTGCTACTTTAGCTTTTATAGTACTCGTTATAAGGTCTCACGCAGACGAGACAGTTAGAATGCTAGCCTTGAAAGGAAAAATAGACCAAGCTGAAGCGCTAGTTAGAAAGATGGAGGAAGAAGCAAAGGTAAGGCTAAAGTAGCTGAACTCCCGCCTTATAACCCTCTGCAGTACAAAGTAGAAGAGAAGAATCCTCTTACAGTGTTCCTCAACAAGAAATATGCTATAAGGATAATCTCCGTCATGTTATCTATTTTCTTCTTCTACTTCGGCGAGTACCCGTACTTGACCGAATTCCTGATTTGGGTTAATAGCGTTTATGGTAACGACAAAGCCTTAATTAATGAATACACTGTGTTGTTCGGAACTGCTGGTATAGGAACTTTTCTGGGAGCAATAGCCCTTAGGTTCGCAGTCGAGAAAATTAGGAGGGCAATTCTGACTACTATAGCTTATGCTGTTGGTATGTTACTAGGAGTTTTGTTGTCAGTGTATTTAGTGCTTCAAAACAATACTACTATAGCTTTTGTGGCAATGTTCTTAACGAACTTCATAGGAGTAGGTTGGAGTAATCAAATGAACTACCTTAACGGTACTGAAAATGTCCCTACTTATGCAAGAGCTACATCCTTCGCATTTTCGGACGGATTTGCACACCTAGGAGCTGCTATCTCTACTGCAATTATCTTAGACTTTATACCGACTTTAGGATCTCTTGGGACTTGGGTACTGTTCCAAGTACCGATGGTCGTAATGGGAATAGTGCTAGTATTCGTTTTACCAAACACTATAGGACAAAGCCTGGAGAAAGTAAACGAGGCAGAAGCAGGAATTTGAATTCGGGTTTAAGAAACGTCTTTTTTCCTTTACTTTACTTTACGCTTTCAAGGACTTAAAATAAAGGCTTTTTCTATTGTTTTTAAACTCCTACTTTAGTCTCCTTCGCTAATAACTTCTTTACTTCTCTTTCTAACCAAAAGTCTCTTGGAGTTAAGAAAGTTATCGCAACCCCCTTTTTCCCCATTCTTCCAGTCCTACCAATTCTGTGTATATACGTCTTCAAGTCCTGAGGAGCGTCAAAGTTGACAACCTTGTGGACTAACGGTATGTCAATACCTCTGGACGCAACATCCGTTGTTACGAGGATATCATATTCCCCTCTTCTAAACGCATCTATGTTTTCGTTTCTCACCCTTTGAGGTAAATCACCCCTGAGTTCTACAGCGTTATCTAGTAAGTGCACTAATTTAGCTACCCTGCTTCTAGTCCTCATAAATACGATAATTCCGCTGTCTTCTTCCTCCCTTAAACTCCTAACTTTTGACCTCCAATCATCTTCTACTTCAAGAAATTTGTGCTCAACGTTAGCTAGTCCCTCACACACATAAACCCTTTCGGGGTTGTCCACGAACTTAGATGCTAAGGCTTCTATCTCTTTGGGTATAGTAGCTGAAAAGAGTCCCGTTATCTTCCTACTGGTCGTATGTGATAAAATCATCTCAACGTCCTCTATAAAACCCATGTCCAACATCAAATCTGCCTCGTCTACTACAACTACCTCAAACTCCTCTAGATTTATTTCTCCTTTTCCCCATAGGTCTAATAATCTTCCCGGGGTAGCAACTACAACGTCGGCACCTTCTAACTCTCTAAGTTGTCTGTTGTAAGGCATACCTCCGTATATTTCAGCCACTTTTATCCCCTTGTATTTACCGATAGATTTAATGTGAGATGAAACCTGCCTGGTGAGTTCCCTGGTAGGGGTAATCACAAGTGATTTATACTCAAGCTCTACAACGGGAATTCCGAAGGCAGCTGTCTTTCCGCTACCGGTTTTAGCCCTTACTATTACGTTTTTCCCGCTCAACATCAGCGGGATTGTCTTTCTTTGGACTTCAGTAAGTTCGCTGAAGCCCATTTCTTTCAAAGCTTTATCTACTTCTTCACTGAACATAAACGCTAAGTAGTCCCCGCAATTAATAAGCTTATAGGTGTGTCGAAATTAGTGCGAGAGATCATCTAGCCGCTAAGAGGACATTCTTAGCTTGGGTGAGAACATCCATAGCTTTAATGGGATTCGGATTCGTTATAGCCAAGTTTCAAATTTTTCTACACGTTTTAGCCCACGAACCTCTGACGTCATCTTCCCTTCTCGGAGGTGTTATAATGATAATCATGGGAATAGCTACGCTCCTTTACGGTTTCTACGAGTATTTGCAGGACGAGAAGCGGATAAAAGAAAACAAGTTTGAGGTTAAATTAACTCCTATGTGGATTTATACTGGATTATTAACATTATTAGCGGTGGCTCTAGTGGTGAGCCTTTACATCAGTGCACACCCGTAGACTCTTGGGGTCTTGGGTTTAGCGTTCATATTCAAAATTATTGCCCTCTTGATGGTTGTTGGAATCTCTCCGTTTAGTTTTATTTCATTTCCATTGATACTTCCCAATACTTTAAAACCGCCAGCAACTACGTGAACGTTACTAGCTTCTGAAGCCCATTTGAACTTATTTACATCCCTGATTACGTTAGTAAGGTTAATGCCGGGTTTAATTAGAGCAGTTACACCTTCTATTTCTTCGAGCTTCACATTACGTAATGCAAAACCTATCCTAGTCCCAGGTTGAACAGCTTGTTGGTCTTCGTCAAGTACTTGTATGCTTTTTACTTCCACTTCTTTTTTCATCGGTAATGCAACGAGCTTATCGTGAGCCTTTACTTCAGTCAGTGCAAAACCCAGAACTACTACTCCTACACCTTTTACATTGAAAGCCCTATCGATATATACGTAACCAAGATCGCTCACCGGCTCGTCTAGTTCCACGAACTCTGAGATCATGTTACTAATTGAGAGCTCTTTAAAGACCTTGCTGAAGGTCTCTTTATCAGGAGGCGGAATAACAACTCCTTTTAACCCCGAAGCTTCAGCTAATAACGCGAGTTCGCCCTCTATCGCGGTAAGTTGATTCATGACCAGATAAAAGGACGACGATATTGAGAGAGCTTCAGCTTGGTCTAGTAGCTTAGTAGGAGTTAAAACTGACCTAATAAGCTCGCCTATCTTTTTGTAGTAAATGTTGTTCTCCGTTTTTTTGCCCAGCTTTTCTGCAGTCTGTTTTATCAACTCCTCATTTGAAGCCAGCACGGTCGTTATTGAACCTCTTAGCATAAGTGAGTAAGAAAAGCCAGATTTAAAAGACTAGTGTAAAATACGCTACTAAGAAATATACAAACAAGAGCATTATTGACTCCTTTAACCCTAAGTTCTTGTCCATAAGTATGAAGATCGCAAAAGTATTAGCTATCAATGTCGCAACTATTTCACTCATCCCAGGTTGAAGTCTAACGTGGTTAAACAAGCCTACTATCGCTAAGAGCACGGTGGCGTTCTGTATCTTGCTACCTACGAAGTCAAATATCGCTAAAGACCCTCCGCGTTCAGAGGTGGTCGTAAGTCGTATTGCGGTTATCGTTTCTTCTAATTCACCTGCTAACGGGGTCAATATTAATGCTAACCAGATTGAGGGTATATGGAAATAGCTAGAAAGTTCAGCCACATCACCAATGAAAGGTCCTGAAAAAAGGATGAGCAGAAATGCACCCATAACTAAGTACAGAGCAGCCTTTATTATTTCCTCCGTCTCTGCTTCCTCTCTGTCCTCTTTTACGAATTTCTTCACTCTATAATAAGTGTAGTATCCGTACAAACTGAGGAGGGGGATTGACGTATAAATGTCCAGAGAACCGTATATCAAAACAATTAGCAGTAACATGGTTGAAGCGATCAGAAATCTATGCTCCACCGAATAGTCCTCAGCGATTACGAGATTTTTCTTCCACCTCAAGAAATTGTAAATCCCGAGTAAGCCTACTCCAAATGTAAATAGCATGACATTTCCGCCTATCGCAGAGCCTAAAGCTATATAGGGTTCACCCCTTAAGGAAGCAATAATTACAAAAATAGTTTCGGGTAGTGCTGTAAGTAGACCCATTATTATTCCGCCGGCCATACCTTGTCCCATGAATTCTTCAAGATTCTCTGCACCTCTAGCAATGAGTTCTGCAGATAAAACCAGTATTGGAAATATTATCAGTAAATTACCAACTATCAATACGCGATATAATCAGCTCTTACCCCTTTAAGCTTTTACGAAATTAGATGAATATTAGCTTAACGCTAATAATTTTACTAATTTTAAGTATTAGCAAATTCTCTACTTAGAGTAAAGAGATATTTGTAGACCTAAGAGAAATTATAAAACTAAGTTACTGAAGTCATTATTTTCTCTACGGTACTCTGCCAGTATGAACTCGATAAAAAGAACGGAAGGTCGAGAACTAATAGAACGACTGTGCCAATAATAAGTACGGAAAGGTAGGGTAAGAACGCTATAACCTCTAGGACGTCTAAAGGGATAATAATAGATAAGAATGAAACCAAGGACCTGCCCGCAGTTGTTATCTGAATATTTTGGAATGACGCACGGTAGAACCTCGAGTTTAGGGACATAACGAAAATCGAACCTAAAGGTAAATCTACCATAACGGTTAAGCCGAGCACAACTTGACTACTCAATACTTCAAAAAGACCTATTGGTAAAAGGACTACGGCTAGGGCTATAGCCTTACTTATGAGATAGTTCCTGAAGAACTCCAAGGGAGTCATAACGTTCATGTCTAACCATATCGGTTCGCTAATTAGTGCAGAACTTGATAATAAGACAGTTAAGAACCACGTTATGATAATGACGTAAAAGTTAAGAGAGAAGAATCCAATTTTTAGAGTATAAGCAAAATATATCATAGCACCCATTAATGAGGTAATTAACAAAATTTGCCATAACTTGACTCTCTTAGTGACGTATGTTGTAGTACCCATGAAATTAGCTCGCCCACCTACTTCCAATACGTTTAAGTTTTTAACTAACATAACCAAGAGAGGATACCTTACTTTAGTGAAGTTTATCTGTTCCTTAACCTCACCTTTTTCAGACGTTATAATGATATTAGAATAATTAGTGAAAGAAAATCTCTTGATGGCTAGAAAGAATGAACTTAAGGACAATGTTATTAGTAACGAAAACCCTATCGTATCATATCCGACGAACATGGACATAGGACTAAAAGGAAATCCCACACCTGCTAACAAGAACCAACCAGCAATTCCTAAAGCTACGAGCACTTTCCTCTTTATACTGAGTGAATAAGTTATGGCGGGAAGTGAAGCTGAGATCAAACTCAGAAGAAATGGAATAAAGATACCATATAAGCCTATAGATAGTACGAACAACGATACAAAAAGGATTGAGAGAGCCAAATTAGATACTATGGAACCAATAATAACTGAAGTGACTAGCATTCTATCGTCAATGGGAAGCATTGCTAGGAAATCACTGTCGGATTTAGATACCATGCCGAACCTAGTGTTAAATATTGAGGTGGCTACTAGGATCGAGGAATAAAATATCGAGAATAACGAAAACTCTGTTATTACTTGAGATGGCTCGAAATCATAGCTTAGTAAGTTCATTACTACTAAAATTGCTGAGATAAAAACGTTGAGGATGAAAGATCTTTTAGGAATCCGGGAAAAAATAACAAATTTTATGAGTTTACCCCACACTGCTCATCAACCTTGCCACTACACTTTCTATCGGTTCGTCCTCTCTTCCCATAGACTTCAAATCTACTATTGAGCCACTCCATATTACAGAGCCTCTAGATATCACAATAACGTGATCAGTTAACCTGGTAGCTATTGACATAATATGAGTAGAAACTAAAAACGTAGCGTTCATTTGCCTTAACATACCTATTACTTTTTCCTGAGTAGGTATATCTAGATAGTTAAGGGGCTCATCCAATAAGACTATTTCAGGATTATGAAGAAGTACTAACGCTATTGCGAGTTTCTGCTGATTACCCCTTGAGAGCTTACCGGCTTGTATATTTTCATATTGAACCAAATCTAATTTCTCCATCATCTCCCTAGCCTTCTCTTTAGGGTTAGGTATACCTCTCAGCGCAGCTATATACTCTAAATTCTCCCTTACTGTGAGTATTCTATATGGCATCGGGTCTTCTGGCAGATATCCCATAATCCTCTTCACTTGTTTATCCCCCGGCTTCAGACCTTTAATGAAAACGTCACCTTGATCAGGCTTTAACATTCCAGCTAAAATTTTCATGGTAGTGGACTTACCTGCACCATTAGGACCCAGAAGGGCATATCTACCGCCGCAAGGAATAGAAAATGAGAGATCTCGAAGGGCTTCTATTGAACCAAATCTCTTATAAACGTTAACCAGTGTAATACAATTCATATATAAAATTTCTAAGTTGGTTATAATTAAACATATTCACTAGATAATAGAACTGCATAGAAATATGAAAATTTTTATTTATCATTTATCGTAAAACCGTAATACTTTAGTATAACTAGGATTTTCCGTTAAAAAGTATCTAAATACCTAACGTTTATAATAAAACAATATTTGAAACATGCCAAGCCTTGTTACCCTTTTATTAAATATATTTCACTACTAGTGAGAGTAAAGTAAATAAAGTAGAAAGTGTAGGATCTACAATTAGACTGTTAACAAAAAATCTTTAAAGGGAATAAAAGTGGGGGGTGAAAAAGTTCGGAGGGGTGGTGAATGATGTATTGATATAATGAAAAGGATGTCATTTTTAAAGTTAACTTGTTTGAAACAAAGTGTTGTTAACGTGCTTTTTGTCTCTTTTTCATACACTCGCTTATTCTTTTTAGGTGGCGAAAAAGAGACATCTAATTTTAAAATTTAGTTCTAGATGTTCTCTCATTAAAATCTCCTAACAGTTAATTATAAAAACAAAATCTGAATATAATTTGATTTAAATAAACAGAGTAGAATTTAAATTAAGCGAATTTACATTAACAATAGTGAACGCGCGAAATTACACTTATCTACCTATTTTTCTAGATCTTAGGGGGTTAAAAGTTCTAGTGATAGGTGGGGGCACGGTAGGGACTAAAAGGGCTTTAAAATTCGCGGAGCTAATGAGTGACGTTACGGTAGTGAGTTTAGATTTTTCGACAGATCTTCAAAGAGCTTACGAAGAGAAGAAAATCAAATTAATTAAGGGTGATGCAAAATCACTAATCGACGATAACTTCCTTTCACGATACCACATAATAGTAACGGCTACCTCAGATAGGACTCTTAATTCTTCGATATGTAAAGTTGCTAAAATCTTGGGAAAACTATGTAACGATCCGACCAACCCTGAGGAATCAAATTTCATAGTACCCATTTACTCTATTGAGGACTCGATAGGCGTAGCCGTTACTACTTTCGGTAAGTCTAGTCTTTCCTCAAAGTTTATCCTACAGCTGATTAAGGAAAGAGTTCTCAACGACGAAGTGAAAAAGCTGGTAGAAGTCATGGGGCTAGTTAAGGATAAGATGAAGTCGGAAGTAGAAGACCCAAGAAGAAGATTCTCGTTGTACTCCTTAATTTTCAATGATCCTAAGTTTAGGGATTATGTGAGTAAAAACGACATAGAACACTCAATTAAGAGGGCGGAGGAGATAATCAATGGCTATAAGACAGATTAAATTAGACAATTATTACGCACTAATATATACTTATAAAACGGTAGGTCTCGATAAATTATACGAGCACTATATTAGAGACGAGGAACTTAAGGCGTTAAAATCTTCAGACGACATTGAGATTTGTGTCCTCCAAACGTGCAATAGAGTCGAGGCTTATCTCTATTTACACAACTCAGAAGATCTTAAAAACTTTCTAGAAAGACTGGACTCTTTCCATAGGGAGAAGATAACCAAAGATGCTACAATCCTACAAGGTAGAGCGGTGGCAAAGCACCTCTTTGAGGTCGCCTCAGGGATAGATTCACTCGCAGTTGGAGAATATGAAATTCTTGGACAAATAAAAGAAACTTCTGAGAAATGCAAAAAATTAAAGCTAATAGACGACGCTTTAGATCTATTATTTACTTCAGCAGTAAAGATCGGTAGGAGGGTTAGAAGTGAGACTAATATATCGAAAGGTAAGACCGGTGTCTATTCGCTCGCAGTTGATTATGTAATAAGACAATTTAAACATATCAAAAACTTAAAGGTTGCAATTGTAGGAGCTGGGGAAATAGGAAGTAAACTAGCCCATATGCTTAGGGATTCCGGTATAACGGATGTAACGATATTTAACAGAACTCTGAGCAGAGCCTATGACGTTGCAAGAAAATTTGGATATAAAGCTATGGAACTTAACTTTGACGAGGTAAGTAAATTTGACGTCGTATTCGTGGCTATCTACTACCCACAGAAGGTCAAGCTAAACGGACCAAAACTCGTAGTTGACTTATCACTGCCAGCTATCGTTGAAGGTGATAATGTAGTGACCTTAGAAACCCTCAAGTCTCTTTCAGCCCAAATAATGGAGAGGAAAATGGGAGAGATAGAAAAGGCTAAGAAGATAATTGAGGCGGAATTGGATAAGTTCAACAGAGAGATTGAGACGTATAACCTCAACAGACTGATTTCAATATTTATGAGTAAGATAGAGGAGATAAGGAGAGAAGAGATCAAGGAGGCAATGAACGTATTAGCTAAGAAGGAGCACCCAGAAATGGATGAAATATCAGAGATACTTGATAAGATGAGTTCATCTTTGCTAAAGAAAGTGCTCTCGCCGGTTTTAGAGGATATTAGAAAAACTCCTAATAGGATGGATTACCTTAATTATCTAATAGAGGTTTTAGGAAATGGTAACGTTTCCGACTCTAAGACCGAGAAGACTAAGAACTAATAAAGTGATAAGAGAGCTGGTAGCCCAAACAACTCTTAACGTTTCCCAACTAGTCTTACCTATTTTTGTGAAGGAGAACATAAACGAGCCAGAAAAAATTGACAGTATGCCCGACGTATTCAGGTACCCGCCTAACGATCACCTAATCAAATTTGTAGAGCAGTCCTTCAGTCTCGGAATAAAGAGCTTTATACTGTTTGGTATTCCTTCATATAAAGACGACTTTGCCTCTTCAGCATATGCTAAGGACGGGATAATTCAAAGGAGCTTAAGACTTCTTAGACAAACTTTTGGAGATAAGATTCTCTTAATAGCTGATGAATGTACTGACGAGTACACCAGTCATGGTCACTGCGGGATAGTAGTTAATAAAAACAGTAAAGTGTTGGTTGATAACGATGAAAGCTTGGAGGTTCATGCTAAAATCGCCTTAAGTCAAGCCGAAGCTGGGGCGGATATAATAGCTCCGTCATCAATGATGGATGGAGTAGTAGGAGCTATAAGGAGGACGCTTGACGAAAACGGGTTCAAAGACGTTAGTATAATGTCTTACAGTGTAAAATATGCCTCGACTTTCTATTCACCTTTTAGAGATGCTGCTTACTCTAAACCCGCTTTCGGAGATAGAAGAGGATATCAAATGGATCCTAGGAACTCATACGAGGCAATTAAGGAAGCTCATCTAGATGTAGAGGAAGGAGCGGACATATTGATGGTAAAGCCGGCACATACATATCTCGATGTAATAAGAATCGTGAAGGAAAACTTCCCTGAATACCCCTTAGCTGCTTATCACGTCAGCGGTGAATACAGCATGATAAAAGCCGCCGCGCTAAATGGGTGGATCGACGAAAAAACAGCTGTATTAGAAATAACTACAGCGATCAGGAGAGCTGGAGCTGATATAATACTGACGTATTATGCTCCGAAGATTGCAGAATGGATCAAGGAGGGTGTTCCGTTTTGAGCGAGAACTTATGGAAGGAAGCCCTAAAGCTTTTTGCCGGGGGAGTTAACAGCCCAGTAAGAGCTGCAGTTAAGCCTTATCCGTTTTACGTAGATAGGAGTGAAGGAGCTTTCTTATATACAGTAGATGGAAAAAGGCTAATAGATTACGTTTTAGGATATGGTCCACTATTTTTAGGGCATCGTCACCCCTATGTCGAAAAGAAGATTATAGAACAAGTTCAGAAAGGCTGGCTCTACGGTACTCCTAGTCCGGTTGAGATAAAGCTTGCGGAAAAGATAATCAGTCATTTACCTTCTGCACAGAAGGTTCGGTTCGTTAACAGTGGAACTGAGGCTACGATGTTAGCATTGAGGTTATCAAGAGGATATACTGGAAAAGAGAAAATACTCAAATTTAACGGCAATTATCATGGCGCTCATGATTACGGTCTTGTAGAGGCAGGTAGTGCAGCTACTGAATTCAACGTCTCTACTTCTAACGGAATACCTTTGTCGATAAGAAATACAGTCGAGATATGCGAGTACAATGACCTTTCCTGCGTTGAAAAAACGCTGAAAAAAGAAGACGTAGCAGGGGTAATAGTAGAGCCGGTAATGGGTAATATGGGGTTGATCTTACCGGAGAAGGACTTTTTAAAGGGGTTGAGGGAACTGACCAAGTCTTATAACTCGCTTTTAATATTCGACGAGGTCATTACGGGGTTCAGATTGGGACTTAGCGGAGCTCAAGGTTATTTCGGCATAAACCCAGATTTGACAACTTTAGGAAAAATTATAGGAGGAGGTCTACCTATCGGAGCTGTAGCTGGAAGAGCTGAAATAATTGATTTGCTAACGCCTTCAGGTAAGGTTTTTAACGCAGGGACGTTTAACGCAAACCCATTGAGCATGACAGCCGGTTTAGCGACAATAGAAGTATTAGAAAGGGAGAAAGTTTATGATACTGCTAGAGAGGCCACTAAAGCTTTCAGTGAAGAACTCTCTACACTTCTAGAGAGGAAGGGCTTTACCTTTACCCTTAACAGAATTGAAAGCATGTTCCAAGTTTTCTTTGGCGTGAAGAAAGTAACTAATGCTACCGAAGCAAAACAAGCTGACAAGAACACATATTTTAAGATGCATCAGAGAATGTTAGAAGGAGGAGTCTTCATTCCACCTAGTCAATTTGAAGTAATATTCTCTTCTGGTGCCCACAACCCCTCAGTAGTCAATACCACAATAGAAGTAACAAGAAAGGTGATAAATGAACTATGAAAAAAATAAGAATAGCTGCAAGAGGGAGTAAGCTCAGCAGAATACAAGTAAGAATGGTGGAAGAGAAATTAAATAAATTAGGAATAGAGACCTCATTCGTCGAGGTTAAAACAAAGGCTGACCTATTTCAAGCTTCGCCCTTATCACAGCTTGGAAAAGGGGTTTTCGAGAAAGAAGTGAATCAGGCTGTCATCAACGGGGAGGCTGATATTGCAGTCCACAGCATGAAAGATATGTTAAGCGAGACTCCGCCCGGTTTAGAGCTCTATGCAGTCCTAAAGAGAGACCCGCCCTTTGACGTTTTAATTTCACTGTCATACAGAGGTCTCTTTGAGTTGGAAAGCGGTAAAGTTATAGGAACGAGCAGTATGAGAAGGAGAAATTCGATAGTATTTTATCGTAAGGATCTGTTGGTGAGAGACCTTAGAGGGAACATCGACACCAGATTAAGAAAGTTATTTCAGGGTGAATACGATGCAATAATTGTAGCTGAAGCCTCAATAACGAGGCTCGCTACTTATGACCATCAATATCAAGGAATAAACTATTCTAAATTCGATCCTACACTCCTAACTCCTGAAGCTAACCAAGGAATAATAGCCATCGTGGGAAAGTCTAACTCCCCCTTAAAAGACCTTTTCAGAAAATTAAATGACGAAAAGACCTACCACGAAGCAATAGCCGAGAGAACGGCTCTAAATATTATTGGAGGAGGATGTCATTCCCCTTTAGGTGTATTGTTTGAGGAATTAGATGAGGGTGAATACCGAGGAATAATGACGTTCATTGACGGAAGAAAGAAAATTACAGTTGAGGGTATTTTCCGAGGAAAACCAGAAGAGGTAGGAGAGGAGCTAGGTAAACGACTGTTAAAGGAGATTAAGGATGAAGGTATTGTTATTAAGACCTGAGGGCAGTGAAGTACCCCAAGATCCCGAGGTAGAGATAGTTAATATACCGGTATTAAAACCGATTTGTATACCCCACACGCTGCCTTTTATGCCGAAAACGATAGGATTTACAAGTGTAAACGCGGTTAAATGTTTTAATTACGCCGAGGTTTTCGAAAAAGTTAATGAAGTTTATGCAGTAGGACCCTCTACGGCAAATGCGTTAAAAGATATATTTAACGTTAAGCAAGTGATAGTTCCTGAAACTTTCACCGTTGACTCGATGGTCCAGAAGATGTTAAGAAATTCAAGAGATAAAACAATCTTAGTAAGAAGTAGTGTCGGGTATAAGAGGGACAAGGAAAAGTACCCACAGATAACCCAAATAGTTGATTACGACCTTTTAATAAATGAGGAGAACTTAAGGAAGACCAAACAACTTCTATCTGATTGTACTTTTAACTATGTAATAATTACTAGTTCTCTAATAGCCACATTAGTTAAGGACTCTCTGAGAGAGTGTACTACAGTAGTTAGTATAGGTCCATCAACTACCAGAGCTTTAGAGGGGGTTAATAATATATATGAAGCTAGAGAACATGATATGAATGGAATATTTATCTTGTTGAAAGAGCTTTTGAGGGATGATTAATGGATGATACTACCTTACGCAAGCTCACTCTTAAAACATTAAGAGAGATAGTAGGGGAAGTTGATGAAAAGACCTTAGAAATAAAGTTCTTTCAACAATTTAAGGACAAAGTAGATATTTACGGTAAATTCGAGAACGAAAAAGGTTTTTATGAGTTCGCACTTAGTTTTGACGAAAAAGGCAAAGCTAAGAGAAAAAATGTTAATATGATTATGCCTAAAGACATCAAGGACGAGATAGAGAAGAAAACAAAAGTTAACGGGTAGGCGTTTTGAGACTTCTATTAATAGTCATTGACGGAATGGCTTTTCACGTAGTAGAGAAGATAAGGAACAAGCTACCTACGATAAACGAGTTAATATCAAAGGGCTTTTTCGGAAAACTCGAGTCAGTCTTCCCATCATTAACCCCTATAGCTTTAGCTTCTCTTGTGACTGGTAATACTCCTAAAGTAAACGGTGTTACGGCTCCTAAAATATTCGTTAAAGACAAACGATTATCTAACGAACTCTCTGCATACTCTAGCGATCCGTTAAAGACCGACCCTCTCTGGGTTTACTTGAGTAAAAATGGGTATAATACATTAGTGACCTCTTCACCACAAGCTTTACCTGATAAATGGAACATGGAAAACTCTGCCCTTTTCGATCCGTATAAGAGTAAAATGAAGAAATGCAGTGATGGAAGAGTGATAACTGAGGGAGAAAATAAAGTTCTAGGAAAAGTTTGGTTAGTTGAAAGATCTTCGAATAAATTTTACGTAGCTATTCCCTATCCAAACGGGGATAAAATCATTGAGTTAGAAAAGAATGAGTGGAGCTTACCAATTACCATTAGGGGAAAGTGCGGAAAAGAGGAGTTTAACGCTACAACCATATTACACGCAAGGGAGAACGACATATACATATCACCTATAGCTTTCGATAATAAGAGGTGGGGTAATAAACCTCAATTAATGGAAAGAATTTGGAATGAAATATCTACTGTTTATGGCATGATTATGGACGGTGACCATGTTTCGCTTCATAAGGATATAATTACCTTTGAAGAATACATGGAAACTGTTAAGAGAACCTTCACCTTCTTTTACAATTATACTAAATATCTTCTTGATAACGTGAAATGGGACTTCGCTTTAACATATTTGCCAGTAGTTGACAATGTACAACACTTATTATATGGTTTAGATGACGAAAAGGCTTGGGAGCATATAGTACAAAGTTATCTTATGGCTGATGAATTCATAAAAATGCACTTAGATTATGCTGATTTAGTGATAGTTGCCTCAGACCACGGTATTGAAAAGGTAAAGAAAAAAGTGTTTATTAACAAACTACTGGAGAAAATTAATGTCTTGTCCTTGAACGAAAAGGATGAAATCGACTGGTCTAGGACTAAAGCATATTACGGCGGAGGAGGACAGATACGAATTAACCTAAAAGGTAGGGAAAATAGGGGAATAGTATCACTGAAGGAGTTCCCTAAGCTAGTTAGATATATAGTCAGGAATTTAGAAAACCTTACGGATGGTAACGAAAAGATTTTCACTTCTATATACGCTAATGAATCACCAGCATCCGACCGTGAAGGTGATATTAAGATAGGAGGAATTAAGGACTATTATGGGGTTAGCAGCGCCGTGAAAAAAGACATGGAAGTGATTGAAGACGTTATCCCTTATAAAATGAACAGTGGTGAACACGGGTATTTTAGAAAGAATGACCTATACGGGGTCATAATCGCAAAATACAAACAATTAGAGCTGAATAGGACAGAAACTATTCAACAGGCTAAGATAATAGATATAGCACCTACAATTCTTAAACTATTCAATATTAATAACATTAAAATGGAAGGGAGACCAATATTAAAATTGTTAGAACCTTATGAGAGTTCCCGCCGCATATACTAAAAGGACAAAGAGAAAAATCGGGGTAAGTTATGACGAATACGGTATGCCTTACACCGAATATGTTAACGATAAAGGAGAAATAACTTCCGTCTTTACATCCTCTCCGAAAGAGAGGCATCCTCTACCCCTCAGAATAAACATAAGGTTTCTTCATGAGACTCGACTACTGAGAAATAGTAGTGTGCTACCGGCTCTTCCATTCTTCCAAGACCTACCTAAACATTATTCACCTCTTAAAAAACACAAAGATGTAGAGAAAGCCCATTTCAAAAGGCTGATCATTGGAGGAGGAACCTCAGGTATAGCTGCTCTGAATGAGGACTCAATTATGATAACTAGGGAGTTATTCGGGGACATCCTATTTGACGAGTCTCCCTCTCTCTTACTTTCCAAGGAGGAAATAGTAAAGAAACTAAAGGAAAAAGTAAAGAAATTCGAAAATAAAGTTCTTTACGGTAATTACATGGGGAAATTTGACGAAGGACTACTTTTTGAGCTAGAAGATAAGTTCCTTCTTGTAGAGGCTGAAGAGATAGTAGTTTCTACCGGAGCTAGGACTTTAAAGCCTATATTCAAGGGTAATTGGGAACAAGGAGTAGTGTCAAGAGAGTATTACATTAGGAAGCTAAAGGGGGAAATTGGAGAGGAGAGTAAGATACTAGTATTAGGATATAACGATTTGGCTGTAAAGACGGCTCTGAACTCTAAAAAAGCTATAATTTTAGCTCCCCAACATGTTGACTTTGCCTTTTCACCATTATACAGAGATCTTGTAAACGAAAATGGAATAGAACTTGAAAGGGATTACATAGTAGACGTGATTAGAACTGATGACAAAAAACTGGTAGTCACGACCAAAAAGGGCGAATATGAAGTTTCACTTATCGTATTTTCTGTTCTCAAACAGCCAAGGCTTGAGGTTACAAGTAGCATGGGGCTTTCGTATACTTATGAAAATCACGTATACAAGCCTGTAAGAGAAAATAACGTGCAAATAACTGGTGGAATATTGGGGATAGTTGACGAATACTTAAGTTTACTCAGCGGTGAGGTTCTTAACGACCCGAAAAAAATAGATGAGCTGAAAAACTACTCATCAAAGGAAGTTACATTCTCCATCTCACCTTACTATTATGGAAGCAATGGTCTGATATGCGAATGCGAGGAGGTTTGGTTAGAAGATATAGAATATGCAAAATCTCTCGGCGTTAGAGATACTGAGGAAATAAAGAGAGTTACAGGGTTAGGGACTGGAAAGTGCCAAGGTAAAGCATGCGTAATAGTTGCAGGAGACTACCTAAAAAGCAATATTCTAATTTCCTTCAGGACGCCTATTTATCCGGTGAGAATATGATCATTGTTGGTGCAGGTGCTCATGGTCTAAGTTTAGCTTATCACTTGACCAGAGAGGGTTTTAATGATATTAAGATAATCGAAATGAAGAGGATAGGATTTGGGTCTAGCAGTAGAAATGCCTCTAGGTTTCGCTATCATTTCTTCAGCAGAGAGAATATAACATACGCCAAGAAAGCTATTCCATACCTAATACAGCACGTTAAAGAGCTGAGGCTCAACTCTCTACTTTATTTCACGGGATACTTATGGATATTAAGGGACGAGGAACAAATCTCAATCCAAAAGAAGTTGGACAGCATGTGGAAAGCTGAGGGTATAGGAGGTGAATTCAGAGATTGTAGCGAATTTGAGTTTCTAAAAAGCGAAGGGTTGTGTTACTACGCGCCTCAAGATGGTGCATTCCATCACGACTACTTAATTTACAGTTATTACTTGGAGATAAAGGATAAGGCAAGATTAATCATAGATGAAGTAGAAAAAATAAACTTCAAAGGGGGGAAAGTAGCGGGGATAAAACTAGTAAAAGGTGGAGAATTGAATGATGACGTCGTAGTAGTAACGGCTGGTGCTTGGAGCGGTAAATTAATGACGAATTCTGGGATTAACGTACCTATATTTCCTGAGAAAAAGGAAATCTTTATAACGGAAGACGTAAGTTTCAGGGTAAGACCCTTAGTAATAGACACGAGTAATAAGGTCTATTTTTCGCAAACACTAAAGGGTGAAATAATCGGGGGTACAGAAACTCCTAGACCGTACGATTTTCTACCATTTACTAACTCTTTCGAAGAGCTCTCACACTTTTTGAGAGCAATAAGGGAGACTGTTAAGGGCATTGAAGGTATAGGAATATTAAGAGGTTGGAGTGGTTATTACGAAATGACGCCTGATAGTTCCCATATAATGGGTTATGATGACGAGTGGCCGGAAGGACTTTATATTGATGCCGGTTACAGCGGACATGGGATGATGTTTGCCCCGTATTCCGGTAAGCTTGTGGCTGAACTAATACTGAACGGAAAAGTTCCGCCAGAAATGAGACCGTACCTACCGACAAGGTTTAAGGAAAAGAAGTTGATAGCGGAAAGTCTAGTAATATAACCTTAACTACCATTGGAGGACGGTAATATTTTTACTTTCTTTCTATAATATTTTGTCACATATACCGCAAAGTCATACGCGTATTTACTCCTACTCCCATCTAGGATTACTAGGTCGGCTGTAGTCATTTCTACATACTTCAAATTATCCTCGAAGTCTCCGTGGCTGCTAAACCCTATAATAAATGAGTTCGAATCTACCGGTTTTATGAAGTCCTTAACAAGCCAACCGTCTAAGAGGAAGTTAGTTGTAGCCTTAGTCCTCCTCTTAAATTCGGTCGCATGTTTAAACTCTACGTACCATCCATCCTTAATTATCTTCTTTCCCTCTTCAGTATTTTTACTTACAAATTTACCCACCATTTCTCCATATTTTTCAGCTATGGCTGTTAATTTCTCCACCTTATTTTCAACCAGAAACGGTGCATCGAGGTTATACTTACGCAATACTTTCATAGCCTCTTGTAACTTTCCGTAGTATGCGTAAATAGTAACCGGACCTTTAAGGAGGGCATCTGCTACATAATCTGCGAACAACATCTCCATATCATCCTTGTATTTTCTCACAAAGTTTGGACTGCCGTAGGTTACGTCTATTATTAATACGTCGGGATTGAGAATCGGCGTACCTTTACCTGGGTTCCTAAAATCACCGGTATAAGCTATCTCTACACCTTTTTCAGTTTCAATAACTACTTGTGATGCTCCCATGATATGCTCTGCCCTCTCAAGCTTTATTTTCTCACCAAGAAGGTCTACCTTTACGCCGTAATTAAGCGGTAGTTGTTTGTGCTTAGGTATGTTATATCCTAGCACTTGTAACGATTCAATAGTAATAGGTGAGGCGATTATGCTGGTGCATTCCTTAATACTCTTATTTAATTCGCTTATGTGATCAGCGTGAAAGTGTGTTACAGCCCTGAATAACCTCTTATAATGACCATCGATAACAAAGTTATTACCTACCAGTATTGCACCGCTATCTTGTATATCGAACACACTAAAATTAATGAAGTAACAATATATGAATTTTGATTAGGAAGGTTCCGTCTCTCCGCTTGAATCCTCTTTTTTCTTCAGCTTCAACTTATACATCTCTAAGATTTCTTGTGGTGTGGTAGCTTCTTCCACGCTCTTATCATCCCTCCACCTTATAAACCTGGGGAATCTTATTGAGAGTCCTGCTTCCTTGCTTACTTGCCCCTTACAGCAGGTATGTTGCGGGGAAAGAGTTATCTCCGCACCTATCACCTCAGCCACATACTTTGGTCGAACCCATATATCTGGTTCCATTTCTGACTCTACTCTCGGGTCTTTGGAGTCTATTTTGATCTCCATAAGTTTCTTTTGTAGCTCATCCAGTTCCGCATCGCTGAAACCCGAGGCTACTTTACATACTGTATAAAATGTGTCAGTCTCAGGGTCGTAAGCTGCCATTAATAGTGAGCTTAACTTTCCTCCCCTCTTACCCCTCCCGTAAAAAGCACCAACAACTACTAAGTCAACGCTGTCAGCCATCTCACTCTGATAGTCTCTCTTGAGTTTTATCCACAAGAATCCCCTAGCTCCAGCCTGATATATTGAGTCTTTACCTACAGCCTTCACCATTATTCCTTCTGCGCCTTCTGAGATAGCCTGATAGAAGTACTCTTTCAGCTTTTCGACGTCATCGGTAAATATATGGTGAGCAATGTGCAACTTGTCGTTGGGCTTTATTATTTCTTCGAGCTTCTTTCTCCTCTTTGGCAAAGGTTTTAAAGTATAATCCTCTCCGTTATAATACATTAAGTCGAAAAGGTAGACATTTACTGGGTATTCCTCAACCGCCTCATGTATATCGTTTTTTCTCTTCCTATGCATTAACTCCTGGAAAGGTAAAATGTCTCCACTTTCTTTGTCTATAGCCACTATCTCGCCTTCAATTATCACCTCATCTGCATTGATATAGTCTTTAACATAATCTCTTACGTCGGGATACTGCTTAGTAATATTTTCGAGCCTTCTTGAGAATATATAAACCTCATTACCTTTCTTGTGAATTTGAGCCCTTTCCCCGTCATATTTATAATCTACTAACGCTTGACCTCCGACTTTTGATAATATTTCAACCGGGTCGTTGAGCCTTTCTGCTAACATCGGTCTTATGGGTATTCCTACTTCAGGCTTTAGATTCTTTAACGCTTCAATACCCTCCGAAGCCACTACTTTAGCTATGTTACCAAGATCTGCCCTTAGATTATAAGCCCTTTCAATTATTGGACGTGCGTGAGGACCTCCTCCATAGGCGTTAGCGAGAGCGTCCATAATTGTGGCGTCTCCTATACCAACTCTCAGTCTCCCATCTATAAACCTTATAATGTATTTCGCTTCTAGGGGATCGGCCTTCTTTAATAAACCAGCTAGGGAGCGGATTTTTACATCCCTGCTTCCTTCGCCCTCAGCCAAAGCAATCTTACTTAGAGAGTTATATACTTCCTCAACGGTTAGGGGAGAAGATGACGAAGCACCTAAGAATGCCAAGATTGTAGTTCCGCTGCCTGACTTTTTCAGCCTATAGGCTACTTCACCCAAGTCACCTACCTTTTTAAGTTCGGCCTCGATTGTATCCTCCTTGACGTTAATCCCTATGGATAAAGCCTTTATCATTAACTTTTCTCCGAGACCTATTTCAGGATAACCATAAAAGTCAGGCCATAGTTTTCCCTGAATTATATAAACCACTTTATCTATTACATCCTTATCGGATTTCTTGAACAAGTCAGTCAACAATGAAGTTATTTGTATCCTTGATGATATTCTCTCGAGTTTATCAAAATATTCAGCGATTAGTTTAAACTCCATCACTTTAATATGTTGATCAAAAAGTGTAATAAGGATGATGAAATCTGGCAAGACCGAGATATGACGAATCAGAGTTACCCTGACCTCTTATTCAAGTAACCTTTTCCTTAAATAGTGTTCGTATATAAAATATTAAGGTAGCATGATTCTTGGAGATCGTGATTTGAAATACTACCTTGAAAAAAGGTGGATCGTAATAGATCCATTAAGAGAGGACAGTGTTAGAGAAAACGGAATAGACCTACGTATCGGTGAGGAAATAGCTAGATTTGAAGAAACACAAGACAAAGTATTCGACCCGGACAATCCCGATTACTCTCTTTTCCATGTAGAGAAAGGAGAAGAGTTTATAATACGCCCCTATGAACACGTATTACTCACAACGGAAGAATTAGTTAAGTTACCCAATGACGTAATGGCATTCGTAAACCTTCGTTCATCTTTTGCTAGACTAGGTCTCTTCATCCCTCCAACGATTGTAGATGCAGGGTTTGAAGGTCAGATTACGATAGAAGTAGTAGGCTCATCATTCCCCGTAAAACTGAAAAAAGGGATGAGGTTCCTTCACCTTATTTTTGCTAAAACTTTAACACCAGTAGAGAACCCATACCAAGGAAAATATCAAGGACAAAGAGGAGTTACAGTTCCACGGTTTACGAACAAAAATCACAGTTGAGCTGCTAGTTTCCATCCTTTAGAGTTAGCGTCATATATTACCAGTGCTTCTTTTGCCAATTTCCTGAATAGTTTTGCCTCTTTAGGTTCAAGCTTACTTGCAGCCTCTTCAGGATCAGATGTATCTATCGATGAAATATCTTCAATAAATTTGTTGTAAAAATCTTGACTCATAGCTATTCTTTCGGATTCTAAGTACATTATTTTAGCTCCTTCTCTCTCAAGTTTATTGAAGAAAGCTGTAGGATCTCTTAATGCCTTAAGTTCCGACTCAAATAATATACCTTCTTCTTGTAACCTTTCAATAGCTGTCTTCTTAAGTTGCGGTTGCTCTTTCTTCGCTTCAACCTTGATCTGTTTTTTCTCTTCACTCTTTTCAATCTTTTCAGCACTCTTTTTACTACTTTCTAACTCTTCAATTTTTTCGGTAAGATCCGCAATTTTCCTCTTTATTTCCTCTATTTGCGCTGTAAAAGGATTTATATAATCCATTATTTTTCTCTCTAATTTTGTAACAATCTGATTCACTATCTCGGGGTTATTCACGTCAACATTAATCTGATTTTGAATTGGGGTTTGCCTTCCGAACAAAACACTCCTTACGTACTCCGAAAGTAGAACATAACCCTCTTGTCTTGCCTTTTCTTCTAATTCCTTGTACTCTTCATCAGTAAGCTTAATTGAAATAATTTTCACAAATAAAATAAGTCATGCGTTATTAAAAAACTACTTTCCTTAAACTTGAGATTACGCTTTCTGATTCTGCTTCTCAAGGATTGAAGCTATGAAATTCTCTTCAGTAGGAACTCCTATGAATTCAACAGAGCCGTTTATAGCTACAGAAGGCACTGACATTACTTGATATTTCTCGGCTATGTCTTGGTTCTCGTATGCCTCTACCACATCTGATAGTACATTACACTTACCAGCTTTACAAGCTTCGTAAGCTACCATATGAGCCATTAAAGCAGCGTAAGGACAATAAGGACATGAGGGAGTAACCACCGTCTCGATCTTCACAAATCCGTTCAGCTTCTCTTTTATTGCATTAATTGTCTCTTGACTTAATCCACTTTCGTTTAGTGAAAGCCTTACAGCAGTCTCAACTAGTGCCCTTATCTCTTCTCCTAAGGGAGCGCCAGTCCATCTTATATAGCCTTTAACAAAGGCAACAGTTGGAACTCTCTCGATATTAAACTCTTTGAAAACTTGTAAGTCATTCTGGTCAGCTTTGTCTAGCACGTGAATCTGTAATAAGCTTTTACCATCCTTTTTAGGAGCAGCGGCACTCATGAATTCTAAAAATCTTTTCGTAACATCACAATAGTGGCAATGTTCATCTAGAGAGTTTATAAATACGTATACATCAACAAGGTTTTTCATATCTTTTAAAGCGTCTTGTAAAGCTTGTTTAACTTCGTCTGTAAAAAGTTCTGCAAATTCTTCCTCCATCCTAACCACGCTACTAATCTTTTTTGGCTTCGCCGAATAAAAAAGTAACTACTATAAATTCAAAATTTCCTCTTTTTTGCATTTAATTTGGTTGGGCTTTAGAACAAGGATATTTTCTGAATTAGGACTCGTCTCTCTGAAAATAATACCTTGGAATTTCTTAACTTTTACTTTTGAATTTAACCAGCAATCAGGGTCTAATCCTGCTTTGATACAAGTTTCGGCTAGGAAGGTCTCAGAGTCCCAGCAATATTCCATAGGAACTTGAGGCAATAATAGACCGCTATACATTATCCCGTACTCGACAATCAATCCGTCTTCTCCTACTTTAACTTGATTCACGAGGTCTTTCCTATTACTTGTTGTAATCTCCTCAGGTTTTGTCAGAACTGTTACCTCTATTATAATCTCATCGATCTCGTGCTTAGCTAAAGGAGGAAACCTGGGGTCAGAAAACGCAGCACCAATTGCAGCCTTACTTACTATCTCGCTAAGTGGTGCCACAGCCTCAACGTAACCTATACACCCTCTAAGAGATGTAGTTGAACCGGTTTCTTTTTCAAGTGTAACAAAAGCTAATCCTCTTTTATCTAGGACGGGGTCGTAAAGAGACTCATCAATCTTTCTCCTTAACCCTAACTCGACTTCAATTGACTGTCTTGCAATCTTTACTAATTTCTTGCCTAAATCTTCAGTGAGATCACTGATCGTAACTAATTGACTGCTGTCGAGACTCATTATTCTTTAATATTGCTCTCGCCCTAATAAGAGTGCTCTCTATAGTTCTCCAATGAGAACCCTTCCAATACTTTTTATGACACCTAGTGCACTCCCACAAATTGTCATTAACCTTCTTCAGCACACCGTTACACACGGAGCACCTTGAAAAATTAGGATCTACAATATTCAAATCTATAGAGTATTTAGAAGATAATTTAGCTAAAATTTCTTCAATTTTCAGACCAGGGATAACATAAAAACACTCTAGCCCCCTCTTCCTAGCTCTTACACATAACCCTCTATCTCTCGTTATAATTATTCTATTCTCATCAGAAGCAATCTTCAAAATTTTCCAGTCTTCAAAGTTATTATTGTAGGCAGTGTCGTAACCTAATATCCTCAGCCACCTTGCTAGCTTGCCCAGCATTGCATCTACTACGAATTTCTGAGTTTGCATTAAACATTATACAGTATTACAAATATTAAAAGCCACGACGCCAATAATATTGAAACACCTCTGCCTAGTAAATCCCACTTAGTAAGGTTAAAACCCCTTATAATACCATAGACTATCCCAACGGATAACGCATATGTAATTAACGGAATCAGAAGTGCTATTACCTCGTTATTCAGTAAGATGAATGAAAGAGCACCGCTCACTACTCCCATAATCCCTCTGAGCACCAAGATTTTATCTTCCTTCTCCACGGTAATTAATAGACTATAGGGGGTAAAATAGTTGAATAGAAAAACGAGCATGTCTTACATTGATCTACTGGCGTGGTACACAGAAAACAAGAATAAACTTGAAGGGTGTAGAATAGACAACATATTCAAAATCGAAGGGCTTTCAGCCTACTTACTTAAGCTATATTGTAGGGGCGAATATAAGAACTTAGTCTTGGAGCCGGGTAAGAGAATTCACTTCACGAAATATGAAAGACAAAAAGACTCGACCGCCGAGGTCACGGTGTTACGTGAGCTTCTTCGAGACAGAATAATAAAAGACATCTCGATCTTAGGAACGGAAAGGATTATAAAGATACTTGCGTCAGAGAAAATCATCTACTTAGAATTACTCCCGAGAGGTCTCATGGTGATTACAGATGAGAATAACAAGGTATTGTTCTCTACCGAGTACAAAGAATTTAAAGACAGAACTATAAAATTAGGTCTGACTTATACCCCTCCTCCACCCTTTAACCCTCCGACTAAGGAAGAGGTAGACAAACTACTTAAGAAAGGTAACCTAAGCAGGATCTTGGGAATACCTCAAGAACTCGCTGAAGCTCTGAAATTATACGCAACCAATGAACAAGAGCTAGAGGAAGCCAAGAAAAAGATTGAGGAATTATTGAGGAAGATATCAAGCGGTAATTTCGATAAGTGTTTAATTAAGGACACTACTGTACTCCCGGTAAAAATTGAAGGTTGTATTGAGATGGAAAGTTATAATGACGCATTAGATGAATTTTTTACAGCAGAGGAAAGATCGTTAATAAAGAGTGAAATAGACAAAAAACTTGAGGAAGAAAGGAAAAAGTTAGAAAAAACAATAGAGGAAACTAAAAGGCAAATAGAAGACTATGAGAAAAAAGCTGAAGAGCTAAGAAGCATTGCACAAATTATAGTGGCTAACTATGAGACGGTTAACTCCCTTCTTAGTCAGTCGGGTAAGCGAAATCCCTTCAAGACCACCATTAATGGAATAGAAGTGGAACTGGATCCTAGTCTCTCAGTCTATAAGAATTCTTCTAAATACTTCGATATGGCTAAGGAGTACGTGGAAAAAGCTAAGAGAGCAAGGGAAGTTTTAGAGGATTTACAAAGAAAAATGCGAGATCTGGAAAATCAAATCCTCGAAAGAAAGGAAGAGATAATTGTAGCCTCAAGAAAGAAGGAATGGTACGAAAAATACCATTGGACTATAACAAGGAATGGTTTTCTAGTAATTGCCGGAAGAGACATCGATCAGAACGAAAGTATAGTCAGAAAACTGTTAGAGGACAAAGATATCTTCTTCCACTCTGACATTCAAGGAGCTGCTGCCACTGTTCTGAAAACGAGTGGTAAAGAGCCCAAAGAGGAGGACTTACTTGATGCTGCCACAATTTCGGCTTGCTACTCTAAAGCTTGGAAGGCTGGTATGGCTGCCATAGACGTTTTTTGGGTATACGGGGAACAAGTTAGCAAGACCCCGCCAAGTGGTGAGTACCTTAAGAAAGGATCCTTCATGATCTACGGTAAAAAGAACTATATAAAGAACGTTAGATTGCAACTTGCTATAGGCTTGATGAAGAGCGAGGAAGGTTTAAAAGTTATGACAGGTAACATCGATAACGTATCTTCGAAGACGGACACTTACGTTGTAATTTCTCCAGGTGACGACGATCCTTCTAAACTAGCTGATAAGATAATAAAGTACTTCTACGAAAAGTTCGGTATTAAAGGTCTTAGAGCTTTAAAAGAGGACATTATCAGGGAAATACCTGGTAAGTCAAAGCTTCTTATGAAAAAAATTAAAGCGTGAAGACATAATATTTATTGTTACCAGTTATGCCTTCTTTAACATTAGCCGAGCGAGCCTCTCTTGTAGGTCCCTTAGATTATAAAATTCTTAAAACCATTTATTCTCTCCATAGTAACCACGAGTGGATTATGACATCAGAGTTAGTAGAGGAAACAGGGTTAAGGTTAAACGAACTCCAGCCAGTTTTGTTAAGACTGTATAACCTCAGGTTACTTTCAAAACAGATAATAAGTGGTGAATACAGTTACAGAATTACTTTTACAGCTCTAGATATATTAGCAATAAAGAAACTTTACGTGGAGAAAGTCCTTAAGAACCTTGGGATAGTAATAGGGGTCGGAAAAGAGAGCGAAGTGTACGTAGGTTATAACTTTAACGACGAACCGCTTGTAGTCAAATTCCACAGGGTCGGTAAGAGAAGTTACAAGAACGTCAGGAAGATCCGAAATATCCAAAAAGATAAAGACTGGACGGTAATTTCAGCGGAAAACGCAGAAAGGGAATACCAGGCTCTTGAGTGTGTTAAGAAAAATTACGGCTATGTTCCGCAACCTTACGGAAGAGCTTATAACGCCGTGGCTATGGAACTGGTGGAAAGTAGAGAGTTATACAAGAGTGAATTGACAAACCCAGAAGAAATACTAGATCAGATACTGTCGACAATTAGAATAGCGTATAATGAATGTAAGATGATTCATGGCGACTTAAGTGAATATAATGTACTTGTAAAGGACGGAACAGCTTACGTAATCGATTGGCCGCAATGGGCAAGCCCCGAGAACGAGGACTTACTTATGAGAGATGTAGATCATATTCTTGCTTATTTTTATAAGAAGTATGAAATAGATAAAGATGTAGATGCTGTCATAGATTATATAAAGGGGAAACCATGAAGGTAATGGGAATTGATATTGAGCCAGGCCAAAGCCCGTCTTCCTTGAAGCCTCCCACATATTCTGTGATTATCATAAATGAAAAAGGTGAAGTAGAATACAAGGCAGAATCATCTCCTCTCACGAAAATATTAAGGTTAGCTTGGGAATTAAGACCAGATAAAATAGCAGTAGATAACGTTTACGAGTTAGCACCCGATGAGAAAAAACTTGTCAAAATCTTATCGCTTTTACCGGACAAACTAGAAGTTATACAAGTTACTTACGTCAACGACATGTTCAAAGATATCAGAGACGTAGCAAGAGAGGCTGGAATTGACGTTCAAGGAAAACCAACACCGTTAAGAACAGCTTATCTAGCAGCTGTTCTAGCACTAAAGGGTATAGGGACCCCCATCAGAATTAGGGAGAATAAGACAAAGATTATAATTTCCAGAGGCAGGGCTGTAGGACCCGGAGGGATGAGCAGTAATAGATATAAAAGAAACTTAAGGGGGCTCATTCTCAGAGTAGCTAAAAGAATTAAAGAACAACTAGATGCACACGGGTTTGATTACGATTATTCGATAAAGAGAAGTAAGAACGGGATAGAAAAAGCTGTATTTACGGTGTATTCGCCCAGAGAGAGTTTATACGGAATCGTAAGGAAAATGAAGGGCCATGACCTAAGAGTTGAGATAAAGCCAGTTTATAAATCCAAAATCGAGTTTGGAGATACAAAAAAAGAAACTAAGCCCATCATAGTAGGCATAGACCCTGGGATAGAAGTAGGGATATCAATAATAGATTTGCACGGAAACCCCTTGTTTATGACGTCTAGGAGAAATATAGACAGAGAAGACGTAATAGACATAATAAGAAAATACGGAAAGCCCGTTTTAATAGCAACTGACGTAACTCCAGTGCCTGACACTGTAAAGAAAATTTCAGCCATGCTAAACTCTAAGTTGTTTGTTCCAGACAAGAGGCTCAGCATGGATGAGAAGATGTTAATTGTCGATAAATTCTCGACTCAGCACGGATTGAAAATAGACGATCCGCACATAAGGGATTCTTTAGCAGCTGCTTTGAAGGCATATTATGAGATCTCCCACAAGCTTAATCAGGCTAGAGGATTACTAAGGAGAATGGATATAGACGTAGATGAGGATCGGGTACTGGAATGTGTTATTGAAGGTAAAACTATGGATGAGTGTGTAGAAAAAGAAATTGAAAAAGAGATAGAAGACACCAAAAATGAAATTTCTCAACCTAATTTTACTCCGCATCAAACTGACTACTACACTAAAGTGAACTCTCTTGAGGAAGAGAATGTACAGTTAAAGAGGGATATAGAAAGACTTAAAAGAAAGATCAGAGAAATGACATTTCAAAATGTGTTATTACAGAGAAGAATTGATGAGATTAAAATGATGTATAATAAGGAACTTCAAAAGGAAAGAAAAATTTACGAGTTGAAGTTAGAGATAGAGAACTATATTAAACTTATAAATATCATGAGGAATAAGATAGAAGAGAAAGAAAGAGAAACCAAGAATTTACTCGAGATAATAGAAGGTTTGGTTAACTCAAGATTACTGGTAGTAGATTCCGATCAGTTACCTCTTTACATGAAGGTAGATATTAGCGAAAAAAGAGTATATTTTTATAGTCAACAAGTAGATAATTCTATAGTGAAGTTATTTTTGAGGGATAAAGTAATTGTTGAAAAAGAGACACTAAGAGACTTGGAAATACTTAATAAGGAAAAGTTACTCGCAGAGAGCGAAAAACTTGACCTAAAGAGAATCCTTGAAGACTATAGGAGAAATCGTTTCAGAACAAAATGACCTTACCCTCTAATATCAGATCAGAGATCTTGACAATATTGCCCAGCATCTCATCAGTGATCCCTTCGATCTCTCTCTTCATATTATCGTTAATTTTACCGTCCTCAGTCATAACCTGAACGTTAGCTATTAGAGGGTCGTCTATAGGTCTCCCTATTTGACCTAACACTTCTACTTGGACGCTTTTTACACCTTTTACCTCTTGAGATACTTTTTGTGCAATTAGGTTCGCAACGATGTTGTAAAGTTTGCCTACATGATTCACGGGGTTCTTTCCTGCAGTAGCTTCCAAAGACATAGGACGCATGGGCGTTATTAGTCCGGTAGCCCTGTTTCCTCTCCCCGTCATTCCATCATCTCCGTGCTCCGCTGAAGTTCCAGTCACGGTGAGATATACTATACCCCTATCTATCTTATCACCAGTGTTTATGTTCACTTTCACATCATAATTAGGAACTAATTTTGCTGCTAAATCTAGAATTTGATTCTTAGTTTCTTCTTTAACGTTTATATACTGATTTACGTCTTCTACAAGCTGGCTTATAACTGCCATAGCCACGGTTAATTCTATCCTATTGCCTTTTCTTAATCCCATCACCTTTATGTCTTCTCCTATCTCAGGGATCTTAGCTTTAATTTCCTTAGAGTTCAACAGCCTTTCTGTATTAAACACCAGATTTTCCAGTTTAGAATAAGGTGCAAATCCAACTCCAAAACTTGTATCATTAGATAAAGGTACTTTCTTACTAGCTTCAAATATTCCAACTAGATCCGTAGAACCTTTCCCTATTTTGTAATCAACTACTACATGTTTTTCTGGGTCTAGATATCTGAAGTGATCCTTAATCCATTCCTTAACACTTTCAATTATAATTGTTCCTACTGGTATACTCTCTGTTCCGTGCTCTGTCTTGACTTCAGTAGTTGCTCTACCTGATACTACAATGTATATAGGATGAAGAACTTCTCCGCCCTTGAACTTAGGTGCTGCTTGACCGCCTACGAGTAAAGTCTTATCTAAATTGTGATGTAAAATTACTCCGTAGTTCTTGAGATAATAAAGCGAAAGTTTTCTACTGGCTTCCTCTGATGCCGAATCCGCTATGTAGTCCGGATGACCTACTCCTTTTCTTTCTACTAATTCTACATCTAAAGAGTCTATATCAGCCCAGTGGCTTAATTGAACGTTTATGTTCCTCATTATACCTTATCCTCACACCAAATAGCTTATAAATTTACTTTTCTTTTCCCATTATCACTTCGTAGTCAACACTGATAAAGAGGATGTTACTACCTCTGATTAAAACTCTGCCATATTTTGCAACAGGGTCTGATGTACCTTCTTTAGTCTCTATACAGTCCCTTAATACTAGGTTCATGGTACCGTCACTCTGTTCCAATCTACCGATGTATTCAGAACCATTCTTCAATTTCACTAATACAACTTTATTCATAGCTGTTTTTAGGCTCTTTAACGGATTTTCCATCTTCGCTTGCACGATAAGTCTCCTCAATTTGAAATTGTGTTACTAGCTAATATAAAAGGGTTCTCATCTCTTTTACCTTACGTTTTTTAAGGGAAATGATGTCAAGATAAACAACGTGGAATTAATAATCTCAGAACCTGAAGAAATTGTAAAGATATCAAAGACATTAAGCGTAATGGCAAGAATAAATATACTGAAACTTACAAGCGAGAAGCCGTTAGATATAACTGAATTAAGCGAAATACTGCACATGAGTAAGGGGAATATAAGTAATCATGTTGCTGAGCTAGAAAATGCCGGCCTTGTGGAAGTTAAGTATGAAAACGGGGTTAAAGGAATAAGAAAAATCGTGAAACCTAAATACCAAAAAATAACTATAATTTTACTCGATACCAGCACTAGCCTTGAGAAAACTAACGAAAACGGGTGAAGGTGCTAACGGTCTACTTCTGTATTCAGGATGCCCTTGTAGTCCGACGAAGAACTTATGATCCTTAAGCTCGATCATCTCTACCAGACCGTTTTCACTGATTCCCGAAATAACCATCCCGTTCTTTTGGAGTTCGTCTACGTATTCAGGGTTGACTTCGTATCTATGCCTATGTCTTTCATAAGCGACTGTTGAACCGTAAATCTTGTTGGCTAACGTCCCTTCCTTAATTATAACCTTCTGTAATCCTAATCTCATCGTTCCACCAACTTGCACCACTTTCTTTTGTTCATCTAGAAGAGTTATCACCGGATAAGGTGTTTTAGGATCGACCTCTGTAGTGTGAGCCCCTTTCAAACCCATTATATTCCTAGCGAACTCCACTACAGCTAATTGCATCCCATAACATATTCCCAAAAACGGAATGTTATTCTCTCTTGCAATCCTTATCGCAGATATCTTACCTTCAACCCCCCTCGCTCCAAAGCCTGGCAATACTATTATACCATTAACCTTCTTAAGTTTCTCCAGTTCTTGTGGATAACTTTCGAGATCGGTCGATTCTATCCATAATAATACGGGCTTTAACTTTAGTTTAGCCGCAGCGTGATATATTGCCTCCTTTATGCTTATGTAGCTGTCTTTCAATTTCGTATACTTACCGACAAGAGCTATTGTGACCTCTCTCTTACCCTCTTTAAGGTCTGAGATGAACTTCTTCCAATCTTCCAGATTTGGCTGACTATCTTTAAGCTGAAGTTTCTCTAGAATTCTACTTGGTACTCCTTGATTCTCGAGTATTAGGGGTACTTCATACGTCATGGAAACATCGTAGTTAGAGAAAATATTTTCTGGTCTTACATTTGTAAATAGAGCGATCTTTTTCCTAGTTTCTTCATCTAATGGTACTACAGACCTTGCAATTATAATATCTGGTTGTATTCCTATCCTGCGTAATTCTTGTACGCTGTGCTGAAGCGGTTTCGTTTTGATCTCCTCGGTGGCTTTTAAATATTCTACGAGTGCGACGTGTACAAATAATACGTTAGGTTCAGCCTCCTCAATTCTCAACTGCCTAACTGCCTCAAGAAAAGGCAAACTCTCTATATCACCTACAGTACCTCCTATCTCAACTATTACGACTTCCGCATTAGCCTTCTCAGCAGCTTTCCTTATCATTGATTTTATCTCGTCCGTAACGTGCGGGATTATCTGAACTGTCTGACCTAAGTATTTTCCCTCTCTTTCCTTTCTGATTACCTCGAAATAAACCTTGCCTGCAGTTATGTTGTTGTATTTGCTCATATTTATTCCGACAAACCTTTCATAATGCCCTAAATCTAGATCAGTCTCTGCTCCATCATCAGTCACGAATACTTCACCGTGCATATATGGGTTCATAGTCCCTGCATCTACATTCAGATATGGATCGACCTTTACTAACGTGACATTATATCCTCTGGCCTTTAGCAGAAGCCCTATAGAGGCTGACACCGTACCCTTACCAACGCTTGACAGAACGCCTCCGGTGACTATAATAAACTTCGTCAAACGGAAATCACAGCTAATATTCTACAAACACCAGTTTTAAAGCTCATTTGTCTTATTTCTAATGGGTAATCTATACGGGGAATAATATGGAATTACTTGAAAAACTAAAAAATTCTAGATCTTTACAGGTAGCACTAGATTTTTTAAAAATAGATGACGCCTTAAAAGTAGCATTAGATGCGATAAAAGGGGGGACAGATATATTAGAGTGTGGAACTCCACTACTAAAGGCTGAAGGTATTACTGCGCTTAAAAAACTTAATGAGATCGGTAAAGGGAAAATCGTTCTAGCGGATACTAAGACGGCAGATGCTGGTGATGTTGAAGCTGAAATAGCTAGGTTGGGAGGAGCAAAAATAATGACTGTCCTAGGAATTATGGATGATGCTACAATAGAGAGTGCAGTGAAGAAAGCTCATGAATACGGTATCTTAGTGCAAGCAGACTTAATAAACGTTAAGAACGTTAGGGACAGAGCTCAGGAACTCAAAAAACTAGGTGTGGATATAATAGGACTACACGTTGGTTTAGACGTACAAAAGAAAAGGGGGATTAGTGTTTCAGACCTTAAAAAAGAGATCAAAGAGGTATCGGAACTGGGGGTAGTAGTTTCAGTAGCTGGAGGCTTAAATAAGGAGAGGATACAAGAGTTGCTTGACTTACCGATTAACATCTTTGTTGTAGGCGGAGCAATAACAAAAGCAAGTAATCCTTATGACGTGACATTAGATATAGTTAAGATAATAAGGCAGAAGTGAGAGTATTAGAAGAGGAGAATTATATGTCTCAGCCTGGCGGTCAGACAAAGTCTAAGGACGTAAAGCTTGTGACGAAGCAAGTAATAACTCCTGACGTTCTTAAAGAAGACAAAAGAAAGGTCAAACTATTATACATAATTAAGGTTTTAGGCGGTGCATCGGAGAAGGCTCTAGTTACTGCATTAAATGAAATGAAGGAGAAAGGGTTAGATTTAGGATATCAGTTCAACATTATTGGCGGAAACATTTTCAGTCCTATGGTTAAAGAAGATATTACTTCTTTATTATACTTAGGATATGTAGAGAACGATCCAGTCAGCAAGAAGTTAAAAGTTACTAATAATGGACTAGAGTTTTTAGACACTCAAACTATAGAGGAAGATTTCAAGAATAACCTTAACCAATTAATAAATGATGTAAAACTTAAGGTTCAAGCGATAGATGAAGAAAATAGATTAAAGAATAGAAGAAATAATAGAAGATACTAAACCGAAATTCTACCTTATTTATTTTTTGTTTTTAATCCATCTTGTTATAGTACAGTTGTTATAATAGTGCAGTAAAGAATACAGTAAAGAATATTAAAATAGAAAGATACTTCACATCGTCATAAAGCTTCCTCTTCTGCCAGTCTGCTGTTGGTTCTCGTCACTTAGTGGTCTGTTCCATATCAGTGGGTCTAGCTTTCCTTCTTTGCTTAACTTGATTACCAAATCTCTAAACTCGCTCGTATGCCTTATGTCTAGTTCAAGCAGTGTTTCTAAAAGCTTCCATGTAGTCTTCATTACATCCTCTAACATCTCCTTAGGCATATGCCTAATAATTTGCGGATCTTGTAACCATTGATCGAATGCTTTTATAGTCCTCATTATATGCTGGAATGCTACTCTAGTGGCTAATATTAAGTCAAGTCTGTCAATATCACCTGACTCATATTTTTTCTCCATTTCTCTCACAGTATTCAATAAATTCTTTTGCATCTTAATCCATTCGTCAAGATTTGAGAGATATCCGTTTTCCAAACGGCTACACCAATATTACTTATGATACTACAAATTAATAAGCATATGTCAAATACTCTCTTTAATGTTATAAGGTAGACCTTCCAACAAGATTTCTCTAGGAATTTTATCCTTATATTTCTTTAAAAATTCAACATCTTCACTTTCTCTTCTTAGCTTATCTGGTAACATCCTCGGTATTTCGTCAATAACTGGATACCATCTCTTACACTGAGAACAATAAAGAATTCCATAAACGATCTCTTTCTTGAAACACTCTTCACAAGGAAGTTCTTCCTTAGCATCCTTAACGTTGACTTTCTTATACGCACAATATATTTCGCACAAGGGCTTTTTCTCATCTCCTAAATTTCTCTCAACTTGTTTCTCAGAAAAAACGTAGTACGTAAGAGGAAAATGTTTACAAATAGGACAAGCTAAAAGGTCTAACAGCCTATACTTCATCCGCTTTCAACAATACTCTTTAACTCTTGAGCTATATTATTTGCTTTTTCCTCATCTTTAGCCTCTACTAGAATCCTTATTATAGGCTCTGTACCGCTCTTCCTTACTAAGAACCAATAATCGTTTGTTATCACCTTAACACCGTCAATAGTCAACATCTTTCCTTTTCCCTGATATATCGAGATTAACTTAGAATAGAGGACGTTAACATCATATCCAGGCTTTAACTCCACTTTAGTCTTCACTAAGTAGTACTTAGGCAATCTATCGAAGAGTTCGGCTGAACTAACGTTCTCCTCAGCCATCAGCTCTAGCATTAACGCGAAACTCATAGCACCGTCTCTAACGTACTGATGAGGAGGATACATAAAGCCGCCGTTCTCCTCAAATCCAGCTAAAGCCTTCTCATCCTGGACTCTATGTGCAATATCTACACTACCTACCTTAGTCCATATTACTTCAATCCCGAACTTAGATAGGTATTCCTCAACAAGGCTGGAACTAGAAACAGCTGTAACTACCTTATTACTGGCTCTAGGATTCTTAACGTGAGTCCAATACGAGAGGAGAGCCGCGCTCCTATCTCCCCACTGTATCCTACCTTCTGAGTCAATAAATATAGCCCTATCAGCATCACCGTCATGAGTTACGGTTAAGTCTGCCTTCAACGTTTTAGCTACGTTTGCCGTCTCCTTTAATGAATCAAATGTGGGCTCAGGTTGTCTAGCCGGAAACAACGGGTCAACATTACCGTTAAGAGTATATATTTTACAGCCTAATCCTCTGGCAACTAAAGGAGTAGAAAGTCCTCCTACACTGTTAGCAGAGTCGATGAGAACCGTGTAGTGCTTTTTAGCTACTTTTTCTATATCAACATGGCTAAGGACTCCCTTTACGTAAATATCTATGACTCTGTCCTCCTTCTTAACCTCGTTAGTTAAAGCGCTCCATTCTTGCGTGTTGAACCTCTCACTAAAGTATATTTCTTCGATTTCATTCTCCTTCTCTCTTCTTACTTCAATACCATCACGATCTATAACCTTTATTCCATTATAGGGAGCCGGATTATGGCTCGCAGTTACTATTACACCAGCGTCGTATCCTAAGGTCTTAACAGCGTATTGTAGCGCAGGAGTTGCTGCCATTCCACCATCATAAACTTGGACACCTACACTAAGTAACCCTGCTTCCACAACCCTCATTAACATGTCTCCGCCAGCTCTTGCATCCCTTCCTATGAGAATTTTGCTTTCCTTACCAAAATACGTACCTATAGCCTTAGCTAATTTAAGCACTAATTCAGGTGTTAGCTCCTTGTTAACTATTCCTCTGACTCCATCGGTACCGAATAACTTACCCATAATAAGAGTTTCCCTTCTTTTTATTTTAATTTTGTCGTAACAATTTGAGTCGATAAGATGTAAATAATCTGGATAAATTTCTCAGTAAAGCTATCAGGTAGGGCATGAACCAGTTGGATATGCCATAGCTATTACGTTTTGAATCATGTCCGAGGCTTGAATTATCTGAGTGAAGGTATCAAGATTCTGATAGACGTACTGAGGTGAATAGCCTTCTAAAGTAGTAGGATTTACTATAGGAGTGTCTACGATGTAAGTCCCGTTAGGACCTGATATCAAGATAGCGAAATTTAGGTGAGGGGGTTTTACATACAATGCTGCTGGTTTACCGTAATTGCTTACTGTAATGTTGACTTCGTAGTGTATTATAATACTTACTACTTGAGTCGCATTAGGAACACCCATAGTTTCCAGCTCTTCTGTCAGTATTTGCTCTCCTTCCGGTATTAACTGGTCGGTAGGAATTGGAGTGCCATTGTATGAAGCATTAAGATACTCGTTGTAAACATAAGCTATGTAAAACTCTAATTCTCCTTGTGACTTGAATCCGGTGAATATCAGACCGGGTATATTAGCAGGAGAATGATCGGGATCTGAATAATGAAATTGGAACGACACATTACCATAATTCTTAATAACATTATATATCGCCCACGATGCAGCAGCTCCTACCGGGCATCCATACCAAGATTGTACAACAACAATTACCTTACCCGGTGGTGCATAGTCCTGATCATTAACCTTCACAAACGTACCCGCGGTGATAGTATTTTGTAAGAGAGACGACTTTGACGCTGGAGTTAACGAAGAAGATATATTGTTACTGAAGTGCGATAATACAAGAACTCCACCTATTATTATTATTACTAAAACTAATAATCCAATTAACGTTTTTTTATTCATCGATAATATCAATGAATATAATTTTATAAATGTTACTATAAATTAACTTTATAATGAAATTATATTGAAGAGCAGTTTCAACTGAAATACTTATTGACTCTGTTTGAAGAGAGTATTAGTCGTGGAAATAATAGACATTAACGTACATCTAGGGCTTAAACTTTATCCCACCAGCGCAGAATATCCTTTACGTAACTTCGTCTTAAATCCTGCATATAAATACGGTTGCGAGTGTTGCGTAGACGGGTTCTATCAACAGTATATGAAATATCCTGACAAACCTAGGCTAGGAATTTATAACGTAAGGTGCAGAATTCCTCCTCAAGTCGAGGTTTATAGACAGATCGAGAAAGGGATCGTAGGCTTAATACTCAACCCTATAAACCACTCCTTTAGCTTAAAAGATGAAAGAGTTCTTGAATTAATCAAAATTGTGGAAAAGGAAGACCTACCCCTTCTCGTATATACGGGGAGAGGTTACGGTAACCCCTCCCACTTAAAACCATATTTGTCGAGAGTACCTTATCTTATTCTCATACATTCTGGATATCCTAATTACATCAATGAAGCTATGGAACTAGCAAAAGAAGAAAAAGTGTTTTTCGAAATCTCTATGGTACCTCCTGAGGTAAGTATTGTTTTTAAAGGCAAAAGAGTTTATGGCAGTAACTACCCTTATACACCTATTGACTTAAGACTATTGAATTTACATGGGCTGGACGAGAAGGAAAGAAGCCTATTTGCGAAGAAAATTTTTAAACTATAATTAGACGACTCGTGATTAAAAGTCACCCTCTTGTCTTATTTAATGTAACTTGAGTCTTAGTCTCTTTAAGCTGTCACAATAGTAGAAAAAACGCCTTATATTAACAGAATCTAAACATATATACTACTTTCAAGAGTATTATAAGTATGGGAATTCCGTTCTTCGGACAACCATCATTTGGATCAGCACTTTGTGGAGGGTCTATAGGGCTGGGAGGAAAAACAATGACGGTACCAGTGTCATACCCTATAAATATGCAATATGTGGGCGAGCAAGTAGTAGCTTACCTTAACGGAAGAGGGTTCCAAGTAAACCCTATGATTAGTCAGAATATGGCAGTAATACAAGCAAGACACACGAGTCTGTTCGGGTTTCTGACTGACTCTAATAAGGCCTACACTATAAGGATTTGCCAAGGATCTGGTATGGTCACGATTGAAACCGGCATTGCTAACTGGATCCAAGACCTTATACCGTTAGCTATGAGCGGTGGATTTGCCTTCTTCAGCGACGAGATTTTACATAACAAATTACTCAGCATTCTAGGTATAGGAGGTACCGCATTTGACGCTTATCATGTATACCAAGAATATACGGAAGAGGAACAATTACTTAACTTCATTGCACAAGTAGTTGCAAGTGCTCCCCCTGCACAAGGAGGAATGATGGGAGGAGGACAATACGGAGGCCCTTACGGCGGATATCAGGGTGGTGGATATCCGCCGTACTGAGGAACTACTGAGAAGGAATTTTTACTTGCCTATTTTAATCCATTTCCTCTAGTAGGACGTTTATTGACTCTTATTGGAAAAATAAGAGATATCATAGAAAATTACATATTAAATTCTTTCGTTATACTATACAAAGAAAGATAGAATAAAACTAGGCGTGAAAATGTTTTATTTTATGATAAATTTTTGGCATATAGGTAAATCTACTAATTCTATACCTATAGATAATATCGTTAATCCTAGATAAAAAACTGAAAGTAAATGAGGGGAACCCTCGCTGGCGGGGAGAAAGTCAGACGATTTAGATTATGAAAATTAAGGTGATCAAATGAAACTCCAGACGCATTACGTTTTCTCTACGGACTTAAAAGTAGTTAGCCCCGCCACCCTAACCAAAACATATAGCCTCGTTTGACGGTAAAAAGAAGATAGGTAAGAATAAAAGAGTTAACAGTAGTAAAGATAGCCTCCACTTCATAAGGCGCAAAAAAGAAAGTTAGTTTATAAAGGGGTTATTTCTTTGAACGTCTCTTGTATAAAAGTCCTAAAAGGGTTAGCAATAACACTATCACAATTTCTGGGGCGTACTGAACGTACCACTGTTGGGAGGTAACTTTAGTTGTAGATGTCTGCACGGATGTTGTTTGTGTTGTTGTAGTTTGTGTTTGATTAAGGGACATAATCGGAAAATTAAGGTTAGCTATTTCTTTTTCTAATTGTTGTACTTGTGGGGGTAAACTGGTATTAGTCCATGTAGTATTGGTATAAGTAGTATTTGTAGTGGTGGTAGTTGTAGTACTGCCTCTTACTGGGTGTAGATAGAAGAATATACCGAGAAGAACTAGAGTTACTGCTAATATAGGTAAAATTATGTTTCTCATTAAAGTAAAGAAGAAATGTTAGCTTATATAAATTTATTCACCAGTAATAGTGGACTCCTTGAGTCCCCATATCATTACTTCCAAAGCCAAACGTTAGGACTACATACGCCATTGCAGATGGTGGTTTCATCACAAATTCTACACCGTTATAGAGTGGAAGTCCGTTAAATATAGCTGGGCTATTTAATGCTGATGCATCAATAAATATGTAGTTACTTGAAGGAATGATTGGGAAATTAGTCGGTGTAGTCCCGTTTAGCGTATCTTCAACCTCAAAGAAGACTTGTTTATCGGGTATCAGATATTGTAGGTTTATAGTCTGACTAAAGTATATTTGACCGGTCTAATCGTAATCTGGACATCCGTGTCTACAAAAAATTTCTATCAAACTTCATTAGGTTATCATCCTAATTGGAAATGGCATATATCAGCAGGTACAACAAATCCTCAATTAAGTTGTGATTTTGCTTGTACCCCGTTCAAGATAAATGGTGTTGAATTTAAGCCAAAACCTAATACGGTTTATGAGCTCGGAATTAGGCTTATACCTCAAAATGATAGTACTAATTAGGTTTATCTTTATTTTGTTGATTGGAGTACAGCAACCCTCTATAATATGCACATTCTAGAAGATGATACAGATGTAGTTACACTAGTGGGTGGTATATTAGAAGCTTATACTATCAACGAACAAGAACTTTTAGCATTAGGAGACGGGAATGCATTCAAAATAGAGGACGCTAAGTGGTTAATAGAGCCGTGGACCTCAACTAGATGGCCAAATGCTTATGCATATGAAGGTATAAATGGTAATAGTTACTATAATGTACCAAAGAGTATATGGGAGAATATGCAAATAAAACTAATTATTCATGGAAAATTATATGTGGGCTATAAGATAGGAGGAAACCATTATTCCAATGGGGAAAAGATTTGGTGAGATCAATGAATCTTAAGAACCTCTTCCTATTTCTTACTTTATTTATTATTATATTAATCATTTCTGCTAGCCTATATTTCATATTTAATCATAAACAATCTCAGCATAATCTAGGGAGTATTACTAGTAACTCAACTATTGGCCAAAACTCCACCGAACTAGATTATGCTAAGAAAATCTTAATTGATGCAAAAGAAACTTATCTAAATGCTACAGAGGAAAATAAGACGTGGATGTACCTAATTTACGAACCGTATTCCAACTTCTCTAAGGAGTTTATATTAAATGCTACGTTTATAAACGGGAGTACAATATCTATAGGTCATGTACTATATAAATACTTGATCTTACATGTATACTACGAAAATTCTGACTACACTCCACAAAAAATTCAAGCTAACGGTATAAAAGTTGAGCTTCTTCCGAATCCGAGCTCTGTGACGTATACCGGTGGAGAGGCCTATCATTATCTGATAACTTTTGATAACAAGACTTATAATGTGACACTTTATTCTATAGGTTTTGTTGAAGCTTCTTACTATCTTACTGCATCGACCCAAAAAATAGGTAACTTATACATTGTTCAGATTACGATAACGAAAGAGTTAGATAATACAGCATATGTTAACGAATTATGGCTAATACTCGCAAGACCTTAATTATAGGTAGTTCATGTTTTCTTTGGAATTGTGATTTTTCTTATAATTAACATAATTCTATGGAGGAAATCTAAATATATACTGAACAAAAATAAGAATAAGAATAACCGTAATAATATTACACTTATGAGATAATTAATGAATAGGTAACTCCATGGCAATAATCCGTGCGATTTGTAAAATTCTCCAAGGGGCAATAGGACTTGTCAAAACGCTTCTTCTCCACAACTAAAAGACTCGACAAGGTTGTCACTCTTAAGCCACTTCCACACCTACCTCAGTGTTTCAAGGCAATTAAGCACACCGTACTTGCCACTCATAGTTTCTCCTTCTTCAACCGATTTGATGAGTTTATCTAACTCTTCTCTCTCGCCCTTAGTCATATTGTATTTCATGTGTACAATGCAGTATCGTCTCTTTATTTTCATCTGTGAAGAATTAATAGTACGGTTGAGTGCCTTAACGCCATCGGTAACAACTATCTCGACGTTATATTTCTTCCTAGTTGTAGTAAGAGTTCCAAATAGCTTCTCTTGTCCTCTTCCTTAAGTAGGATTAAGGAGTATGTAAATAGCCTAACAACACTACAAAAACTCTATTACTTAATCTCTCCCCTCAGGATTAACAGATTTGTTAATGCTGTTCCCGTTAACGTAAGAGTGAGCTCTTGTAAGCAAAAAATCGCGGATCCACACAGGGTTAATTACCCTGAATTTTTGTAGAGCAAACTGGGGAGTTTATTGAATTTTTCTAACGGGAATAGAAAGCCGGGATCCCATATATGTGCTTCTACCACTTACTTAACAATTTTTCAAAATTCAATGAGAAGAAACTCTGTTAGCAAATTGTTTTAATAACCTCTTTGAGAAGTTTATACATATGAGAATTGTTGAAGATAAGGACGGAGAAAGGTTTCTAGTGATCGAGTCAGATAAGGACTTTGAGAAGTTTAAAGAAGACTTGTTAAATATTGCTAGAGAAAAAGCTAAGGATCGTGCCCGTAAACCTTCTTATGAGACCCAATCTCCCAAATGAAAACTATGCAATTTTTTGGATCAACGCTATAAAGTATCCTTGTATCCCCCGTAACTTCTATGGAAAACATAGGATTGTTATATTTATCCTTACCTAATTTTTCCCTGGCGTACTTCAAAGGATCTTTCCTTAATAACTCTTATTTTTCAAGAATTAACATCAATAACTTATCACTAAAATTATCTGCCACGTATTGCATAAATTCTCTACAATCTCTAGCTTTCCTCATGGAAAGCCTCAATTCCCACTTCTCGCTAACCAGATTAAAAGATATAGAAAACATATTTAAAAGTCTTTTTCTTTTCGTATATTATTTCATTAGGAATAATAGTTATAATAATGATAATAGTGGTAGAAAAAATCATAGTTGTGATTATGTAACCCTTGATTTTACATTTGAAAGCGAAATTTAAAAACTCCAAGTCATTTCGCTTTCGCCCCAAAAAGAAAAGCTAACGGATAACTGAAATAATAAAAACAACGGATAACTGAAATAATCTATGAATAAAAAAAATAAGAGTTTTAGGTGCAACGTTTTTCATAATTCAACTAATTAATTTTTTGTATATACTTAACTTTTATAATTATATTACTAAGAATTCAATTCAATTAGGAGGTAAAACGGTGTTCTATTCTGGTAGTTCTAATATTGAAAAATTCTTTACAGTTGAATTAATTATGATTTTTATAACGTTATTTATTGTTGTGGGAATTGTAGATATTGCAGTTAGATAATTTTTAGAATTATTATGTAAGTTTTTTACTAAGATATATCTAGAAATTGCAGCAGTTAGGGACTTTAACGTAACTTAAAGATTTTCATCAGCCCAGGTGGTCCGCCTAAATAACGTTCAACGAACCTGAGGAACGCCTCCACGCTCCTCAGGTTCAGCTCCCCCACTAGCTCCCTGACAACGTTGGTCATGATGGTGAAGATCGTGAGGTAACCTTGGAGCCTCTCCCTCCTCCAGAACGGTAGACTCAAAATCACCTCCTTAATAATAAATCTATAGTGTAAATAAGTGTTTCTGCTAGATTAAATGTAAAATTCTCCGGATTGAATAAATCAGGAAAAAAATAAACGAATTAATAATAATCTAAATTCCTCTCTCCCCACCTCCCCCTTGAACAAGGAGTAGAGTACAAGGGCAAGAACGAAGATCAATATGCGGAAAACAAACTTAGTAGAACTAGTAAATGGAAGAAAAGCCTTAATGTTCCTATAAGAGGTCTCTATTGGACCTCTCCCCTTATTGTACAAATCCAACACTTCCCTCTTTGGTATCTCGAGGTTAGTAGCCCTAGCAAAATAAACAAGCCTCTTCTTTCTCCTAACCTTCTCCTTACTGTACACGAGAAGCCTGAACTTAACTTGCTCATTCCTCCTATGCCTCTTACTATTAGTCATGTAATCACCATCAAACTCCTCATCCTTCACATCCCCAACTGGGACAGCAATTATGTACTTAAACTGTGAAATGAAGTTGATCACGTCGACAGTGTAGAAACCGGCGTCAAGAGTTATCAACCTTATCTTGAATCCCATTGCAACAACTTGCTCCACAAGAGCCTTCACTATCTCGTCCTTAGTCATACCGCTCACTTGTAGGCAAGTAATAGTACTTTCCCCTTATACTTGGTTGTTGCAGTTGCGTAGTTCCAAGAGCTTCCTCTTTCAGAGCTCCCGAGTCCTTTCACCGGTTTCCCATACCACGTCTTTGTTGTCCAGTCTATAAGGTCTATCTCCTTTACCCCCTTCAGTACTTCTAATTTCCCTAGCATTTTCCAATCAATTACTTCCATCCCTTGTTTCTCTACGTAGTTCCTCACGGTCTGTGGGGATACGTCATACGCTCTGGACTTGTTCCCTACTGAATCGTTCCACAAACAAGCAGAGATGAGGGTTTTTGCTACCTTTTCTCCTTTCTTTCCCTTGAAGTTTAGCATGGAAAGTAATTTATATCCTATTTGTTGAATGTTATTTTGGTGAGGGAGACCAAGTGTTACCATCTTCCTATCTCCCTTGGTAATACTCTGTCTCCCTCACCTTAAACCCTTTCTTCAATTCTTTACACTCTTATAAATTTCTTTATCTTTCACGGATTAGATATTATCCTATCAGAAATATTTTTGTAGTATGATTTTGGGTCTACCGTAAACGGTGTAGCTGTTCTCATGGGGATACTAATGCTCTTTGCAGCAACACAACTACATAACTACCATTATTACAACTATTATTTCTAACGAGATAATATACGAAAAGAGATAGAAATAGATTTTTAAAGTAAGTTCTCTACATCTTTTATCGTGGTTTGTAGAGAGTGGAAGTTAAGGTTTCGGCTGAAGAAGGCTAAGAGCCATGAGGAATTCATAGAATTCGCTACTGATGAATTCGATGATAAATTGCTCATGCTGATTTTAGAGAAATTGGAGTTGTTGCAAGAGAACCCTTTCAAATACTCCAGGGAGAAGTTGGGAAAAGATATATACGGAAATACTATGTTTTCCATAGAAGTAACTGGGGATATAAGGATACTTTATAGCGTTGATTCAAAAAATTGCATAGTTTTCATTTGGGAGGTTGGGTCTCATAAGAAGGTTTACGGGCATTAGCCTTTTCCTTAGCCCTCTTTAATAAATCCTCCTTAAATTTCCTAAAATCTTCCTTATTCTCGATCTCTAGAAACCTATTACCGTACTTGTCCTCAACAATTCTCATATGTATAAACTTCTCAAAGAGGTTAATAAAATAATGTGGCTAATAGACTTTCTTCTCATTGAATTTTGAAAAATTGTTAAGTAAGCAGATAGGTATCGTCGTTAAGTTATTTATATTTGTATAACGAGTATTACTTACGGGTAGGAAGCCTGTATTTAGGTAAGACGTTTCTTGTCCCTCTTGTGGTAGTCATCATGTTGTTAAGTGTGGTAGGCCTTTGGGTAGGCAGAAGTTTTTGTGTAGGGATTGTGGTAAGTACTTCTTGGGTGATGCTAGTTATCATTCTAGGAAGTTGAGGGAGGAGGCTTTGAAAATGCTAATGGTATGAGTATGAGGGCTATTTCTAGGGTGCTTAACGTACCTCTTGGTACTGTTTTCACTTGGATTAAGCGTTATGGTAGGAAGAAGTATGAGAAGTTGGTTGAGTAGTGGGGTAGGGCTAAGGAGCTGGTCAAGGGTAAGGTTGTTGCTAAGGTTGTTGATGAGATGTGGACTTACTTGTACAAGAATGCTAGGGCTTTTTACAAGTGGGTTTTCACTTGTTACGTGTACACGAAGCTGGGAGTTTACCTCATTTTGGGGGATAGGGATGAGAGTACTTTCCTTGAGGTTAAAAAGTATTTGCCCGAAGAGGGTAGATGGGTGAGCGATGATTATAACTTGTACTACTGGTTGAAAGACCACACGGTAGTCTCGCCAGTTAACCCTAACGAGTCCTTCCATTCCTCATTAAGGGATAGGCTAATTAGATTCAAGAGAGCAACGAAGGCAGTAAATAGGAGCATTCGTACCATGATGTACTCCATAGCCCTAGTCTTATGGGAGAGAAGGTTAATCCCAGAATTTGTAGCTTAATGACGACACTATCTCCACACTCACAGCTGCTTAGACAAAATTCAATTTTTCGCACAAATGAGGGATCTTTGCCGTCTTCTTTCAACTCTACACAAATCACGGCAAAAATTGATGGGTTGCCAATGCTTATAAACGCGAATTGGCAACCATAATACGGTTGGCGTTCTTGGGCGAAAAACAACGTCGTTATAAATTCGGCGACTATATTTTACGCGAAAGAAAAGGTCGGTATTACGTTTACAAGATAGAGTGTGAGGACGGTAACCCAAGGGAACGTTACGTAGGTCCTTTAGCTGACGTAGTTGAATCGTATCTAAAAATGAAAGAAAATAGCATTGGGGGTATTAGGGGGTATCCCCCTAATGAGGGCTCGGGCCGGGACTTGAACCCGGGACCTACGGGTCCACAGCCCGTCGCTCTAACCAGGCTGAGCTACCCGAGCCACTTTGTGTCCCAGCCAATTAGAGTTTAACGAGTTGTAGAATTTAAACTTAAAGCTGAATAACATTCAACAAACTACGCTACAATAAGGAGAACCAATTTTCCAACGGTATGCGGAAAGACGCTTAAAGACTCAATTACTTCTCCCCTTTCTTTTCATGTATTCCTCTTTTATCTTGTCTAACAAAATTCTTGCTATTACGCTCTTGTAATCCTTACCTAGCTTCTCGATCTTGTCGTCACTTATAACGATGACTTCATTGAACTCCGACGAGAAAGCTATATCTTTTCTCCTAGCGTTATTCGCGACGATCATATCAAACTTGTGCCTTTCTTTCTTTAACTTAGCTTTCTCTATTAATTCTTCATCATCCTTAGCAGTTTCGGCAGCAAAACCCACTAAGAACACGTCGTATTTCCTAATCGTTGAAGAGATCTTAGGAGTTTTTTCCAATTTGACCTCTGGAACTACAGTATGGCTATCGATTTTGCTTTCTGCAGTGATCACTGGTCTGAAGTCCGCAGGGGCTCCTGCAAGGATTACAATATCGTAACCCTCCTTGACTAACTTTTCCACCTCGTCCGCCATCTCCGCGGTTGTAGTTACTGGTACAGTCCTAGTATATGGTTTATGATGTGTAGATAAGGGTCCATGAACCAGCACTACGTCAGCTCCCCTGAAGTAAGCCTCGTTAGCTATATCAACTCCCATAGTCCCGCTACTGGGGTTTGAGATAAACCTCACCGGGTCTATGAACTCTCTGGTCGGTCCAGCGGTAACTACAATTCTGAAACCAGTCAAGTCTTTACCCCTAAGCATATAAGTGACTATATACTGAGTTAGGTAATCCACTTCCGGATAGTGTGCTAAGTCCTTGATTATCATGGGTTCTATTATCTCTGCACCGACTGATCTTAACTTTTGCAAATTGTCCCTTAACTGAGGGGAATGATACATTGGTAAGTGCATTGCTGGGACCATTACTACCTTCTTCTTCGTTCCTATGAAGTTCAGAGCCGTAAGTGTTACCGGAGTGTCCCCTATCCCGTTAGCAATTTTTGAGATTGTGTTAGCAGTTGCAGGGGCTATGATAAATACGTCGTAGTCCTCAGCCAACTCTACGTGTTCCAGTTCGCCACCTATTTGCGTTATAACATCATTACCGGTAGCCCAATGGAACATAGTAGGTGAGATGAGTTTACTTGCATCTTCGCTCATTATCACCTTTACTTCGGCTCCCCTTCTCATTAAGCTCCTAGCCAGATCTAGGGACTTATAAATGGATACACTTCCAGTAACGCCGAGCAAGAGCCTCTTACCTTTAAGCTCTTCCGAGATCTCTCCGATGATCCTCTTGGATGGGTGTACCATTAAGTGTCAGACATAAATTTAAACTACGGATAAAAACCTTATATTATGGAGTTCGCCGAAACGAAGAAATACGGAGCTTTCATAGTTAGATTGGCAAGGATTACTGATATAGACCAGATTGTAAAGATTAACAGACTAACCCTCCCAGAAAATTACCCATACTACTTCTTCGTAGAACATTTAAAGGAATATGGGGGTGCGTTTTATGTAGCTGACATAGACGGAGAAGTAGTAGGATATATTATGCCCAGAATAGAGTGGGGGTTCAGTAACGTTAAACAGATACCTACGTTAGTCAAGAAGGGTCACGTAGTTTCGATAGCGGTATTGGAAAAATTCAGGAAAATGGGAATCGGTACGGCGCTTTTACAGAACTCCATTAAAGCTATGAAGGAAGTATATGAGGCTGAAGAGGTCTATTTAGAAGTGAGAGTGTCAAACGCGCCAGCAATATCGCTTTATAAAAAACTAGGGTTTTCCGAAGTAAAGGTGTTAAAGCACTACTATGCAGATGGAGAAGACGCTTATTTAATGGCTCGTCCTCTCTAGCTCTACTGAATTATTAGACGAGTCGAAAATTAAATAGTAGCCATCTTCCAGACTACCTGCTGAATATACTCTTGTTTTTCCTACACTATACTCCTTCTGAGATCGTAAATGACCGTGAATAAGTAGTTCTGGGGACTCTGAGAGTATTTTCCCTAGAATCAGCTGTGAACCGTAAGATGTCCTAGGCTGGAAGTGGGTTATAACAATCTCAGTAGAGAAGTCTACAGATAAATTCCCAAAGGTTGTGGTAATCAGCTTGTTTCTCTGCCTTAGGTGCTTTTGAGTTGTTATGTTATCCATTTCACCGAGTATTCCGTAATAGTTAGATATGTACTGAGGGCATTCTACATCTCCTAAGCCTACTATGTAGTCTACACTTAACGAATTAAGGAACTCTATCACATCCCCTTTGCATGGAGTTAAAGTAATTAACGCCGTTTTTGTCATACCACTCACCTAGTTTGAAGAGAGCAATCCCCACAGCCACTATATCTGCTGTAGAGCCTGGGTTATATCCATTTTTTAAAAGGAACTTATCTAGTTCATTTATTAATTTTGGATTTTCTAAAGCCTCACATGACATTTTAGAAACTGTTATAGCCGTCCTTCCCCCGTGTTTTCTCCATACTAGCCCGTCAGGGACTTGACATAGGACTGATAGAAAACCTTCGAGTACACCTTTTTCCATTCCCAGTTTTTCGATCTTATCGGCAACTAACCTAGAGTACTTATAATCTTCAAGCATATTTTTGACAGCACTATCTGAGGATGAGTGTAATAAGACTTCATAAAGGGGAAGTTTTCCTATAGTTCTATAGTCGAAACCGCTGTCTATCTCGCCCAAGTAACTTAATCCTAATATTTGTAACGACTTTGAGAAATAAATAGAGTCGTTCTCGTCTAAACTCCTGATGGTTACCGAGGCTTTTTTTAGCGTGTCGTCTAGGGATTTGGAAATAGAGGAATAAGCTATAGGGATCATTTGGATAAACGTGCCTAGAATAGCGAAATTTATTCCCAATTCCATACTTTTTAGTACAGCCTTGTATAAAGAGTCAAACAAAGGTTTCTCTTTCCTAAGTCCCCTCTTACACAATTCTTTATAATACTCCTTAGATACTAGTGCGGAGAGTACCAAGTCCTTAAAGCTTACGGATTTAATGTCCCTCCGTCTCGACGCGTTACCAGGTTTATCATAAAATGCCTCTTCTACAGTAGACGAAGAAAGGATGAAAGAGATCGAGTTACAAAATTCTTCTAATGTACCCTTGGACATCTCTATCACCTACAACTATAATGGGTTTTTCACATTCAACTAGCATCCCCTTAGCTTCAATTTTCCTCGATTTAAAGAGGAGTGTGGAGTATATCCCCTCATAAGACACTAAAATTTCGGGCTTCAGTCCCACTTTTCCTGAGACTACGTTGACGTTGTGTAAAATAACTTTAGATGGGTAAAATAGTGCATCACAGCTACCGTTTTCTACCTCAGCCGTTATAGTTATCTCTCCCTTCCTCTTGCATACTTCCTTACACGGTCTCTGCGGTCTCGGATCCACGAAGAGAATAGAGAACTTTATTCCTTTTATCACACCCCGAGTCCTTTTATCATATAATTGCTTAGAATAGTCTAAAGTTAGCCCGTAATTACGTGAGGTCTCAACAATCCAATCTTTATCTTCTTCAAAGCCGTCAAAGTTATTCATAACATGTAGAGTGTCTTCACAACCGTATATTACTATATCGAGGTCTGAGTTTTCATGGTTAATCCCCGCTAACAAGCTCCCCGTTATTCCTATTTGTCTGACTCCTAAGGCTGTATAAAGTTCGAGAAATGAGATTTCGTGTTTAGAACCAGACGCGTGCTTAACTAATTCTAACGCTTTTTCTTCTGGTTTTAAATGCTTTGAAACACTGGAAAGTCTTAATATAGGGAAAGTTACATCACAGCATGGTTCCATGAGGAACTCTTGACTTAGTCTAAGCATGTTATTTACACCGTAATATTTTAGCACTCTTTCGTACCCTTTCCATAATCCTTTCCCTGTATAGACATACTTTAACATGGCGTAGATGTAACCGTAAGGGTTTACATTAGAGAATACTAAGTATATGTTTCTGTCCTTGTCCACTATAATGTCTTTATCAAGGAAATAATCTCTTCCCATCCTTTCAACCTCACGTAGTCTATCGGCGTGCCAACACTTTCGAGGAAGTTAACGTAATTCCTGAATATACCTCCGAATAAAGCGTTAGCAATATAAGCTGAACCTACCGACGACTCCTTAAATTTGAAGTTATGCTTAATACCGAAAGGTACTTCCCACTTTTTATTACCGGATATTATGATCGGTATTTTATACTGAGCCGAATACCACTCCGAGAGTATTTGTAAGAGTTTTAATCCCCTAGCCCAATTTCCTCGCGTATATATAGTGTCTTTATTTATCTTCGAGTATTTGCATAACAAGTAAGCCACTTCACCGTCCAAGAAACCAGCCGAGTTAACTCCGGGCACTATACTTCCCCCTAACCCGTCTACAACTTTCCCGTCAATTACTACTATAAATGACGAAAAAGAAGAACCCACTTCAACCAAGACGAAACTATCATACATGGTTCTGTAGAAGAAAGCGGAAGCTACTTTATCAGCCGTACCCATGTCGATGAGGTTTATTTTCTTGTTCTCATCTACGCTCTTTAATTCTATGACCCCGGGTACGGTAAAGGCGTTATGTAATAACTTAGCTGAGATTATAAAATTTCGTAAAGGACCATCAATGTCAGGGTCTTTTAGGGTCATGAGAAAAATGTCTCTATTAGTGATTTCTGAAATCCTTTTAAACGGCAACCCGTGTCCTGAAGGCAGTGCTACTCCATTAGGTCTAAGGTCGGATATAGCTTTGACCAGAGTACTTGATGCTTTACTGACAAGCTCTGTAGGAACGGAGAAAAACTTTATTATCCTTCCCACCTCGTCGACAAAAGCAAATTCATATGTCCTACTACCGGGATCTACTCCCGTAAAAATCATTCCGTAACCCTTACAACCGTACCATCCCTCTTGACTTTTAAACTTAATGAATAACTTTCATTTAATATCTTAGCTAAAGATTCAATTATATTCTCGAAATATATAGCAGCTTTCTCATTTTTAAAGGAGTAAGTAAAGGTGTTTCCGTTATTAGATGGTATTGGTAGGGGTTTCCCATCCATGAAGTCCAACAGTAAATTTAGAATGCTAAACATGTTGTTTAAAACAGTGCTTTTTGACACGCTTCTTGCCATTAAATAAGACCCCAAATAAGTTGCAAGAGTTTCAGGTGGTATCTCGAGATTAATACGTAAGACTTCGGCTTGTTTTAATAGTTTATAAAGTTCTAACTCAGTTAAAAAAAGGGATAAATTTACTCCAAGAGATAATAACCTATTATAAACCATTATTGCCTCATTTGTAGCATCATAAATGGTCTTACCGCTTGCATCACAGTAGGACTTAATTATCGAATATGCCTCATCTGACATAAAACACGGTTTTCTTCCCATGTGTATACAAATGTATATTCCTTAATATAAATTTTATGATAATAGTTAGGGAACATCTAAATAATTATAGAAAATTTTATGGTCTGTTCTAAAAATTGTTGATCTTCTACTTTAAATCCTATACGTGTGAGGAAATTCCTCAGGATTTCACCAATTCTTTCCGTAAGGTCTTTAGTTGACCCTTGTATCGCAACTATTACGTAGAATTTATTTTCGTTAGGATATGCTTGATCTTTATTAACCATTATTAATGGAGAGATGTCCATTAGTATGGGAGTTTTATCAAGCAAATTTTGGATATCGGTCTCAGTTATTATATCCTTTTCTGTAATAAGATCTTTAATACTATCTGCATATTGCAACGTAACGTTTTCATACCATAAGAAAATTTCACTAATGATCGTTTTATCTAACTTACTGAAAACTGAAAGCGGAACACGTAAAAATCCTTGTCTATTTAATTTAGTTAAATAAGCAAGTAATATATAATTCGCTGGATACTCTACAATATCTATATTGCGGGTGACCTTCAAAGAGTATGTCGTTTGCTTAACAACATTGCTGAGGTAAAGGGCACGTATATCTTCTTCCTTTCTGTTTTTACCGTCAAGTGAAGTGTATTTCAAATTTAGTTGTAAACGTATGAGTTGTTCCATCTCATCTAAGGAATGTACGGCATCTTCATAAATTGGTATGAGTTTCTTGTTATCATCTTTCTTGGGCTTATTATTTTTCTTCGCCACGTTATCATGAATTAACGGTTTTTAGTATTAAAATATTTTCATTAACTGCTTATATTTTTCAACAGATTAAATAATGACTTTAAATATTATTATAAGTGTTTCGTTTGTTATACCAAGTGTTGGGCTATTAGTATTTTTGTTTTGATAAGTAGATGAATAGTTTTCAGCGGCTGCCCACAGAAAATGTCACTACTCCATTCGGCTCTTTGTCATCATAAATAGCGGGGAAGGTAGCGGCGCCAGGATTTGAACCTGGGATCTCGGGGTGTCTCAGGTTGAGACCTTATGAGCCCCGCGGGATACCTGGCTACCCTACGCCGCTACTATTTCCCCGCTAATATCTCTTTCATGGGCTATGTAATTAAAGCTTTCTATGAAGTAATACGGTGAAAACTACAAAAAAGTTGAAATAACGCCGGGGGCGGGATTTGAACCCGCGTGCCTCAGAGAGGCAGTAGGTCGCGCGCCTCTGAACGCTGGAAATGGTCTCGAGCCTACCCCCTTGGTCCGCTCGGGCACCCCGGCATTTATTACTTTTTGTGTGTGAACTTAAAAGTTGTACGGTAGGGTAAAAAATCGTAATCCGTATCTAGAAAATGAAACGGAGATAGGAAAGTTAACCTAATTCACGCTGGAACTGCTATAGGCTCTTTTTCCGTAGATATCCTTTTTTCACTCTCAAGTTTAACCCTAATGTGCTTAGGTATGCTGAAGATCATCTCGTGAGTCTCACCGTCATAGAACTTCAGTTCGCCAATAATCGTCTCTTTTATCAGCTTGTCAACTTGTTCAGCAGTGAGCGAAGAAGGACTGCGATAATCCGAAGCATATACGAAACCCCATAGACTGTCAAAGCCCGGTATATATGCTATGGACGCACTGACGTACTTAAACACGTTTCTTAACGTGTTATAAATAGCTGAGAACGTGTCCAAACTAAATGAAGGAGAAGTAGCTTGAGTTACTAAACCTCCGTTTTCCTTTAGAATTCCCTTCACTTGTTTGTAAAACTCCACAGTGTAAAGGAGCTGAGAAGGAGAATCTTTAATTGGATCCGTAAGGTCTAAAATCACAGCGTCAAACTTCTGATTTGTCTCCTTTACAAATTTGTAACCATCCCCTATAATCAGTTTGGTCTTTGGATTGTCAAAACTACCTTGATGCCATTCGTGGAGGTACTTTTTGGCGAAGTCTATAACTACAGGGTCAATATCCACCATCACAGTACTATTTACACTTTTGTGCTTCAAAACTTCTCTAAGTGTAGCCCCTTCTCCTCCGCCTAATATTAGCACATCTTTAGGATTATCTAGAGTTATTAAAAGAGGGTGAACTAAAGTCTCGTGGTAAATATATTCGTCTGAAACTGTAGACTGCACTTTACCATCAATTATCAGGCTTTTTCCAAACCTGAAAAGCTCTACTAGGAGAACCCTCTGGAACTCGCTCCTTTCCTCTGCGATAACCCTCTTTATTGCATGAGCGTGATACTCATAAGGAGTTTGCCATTCTATGTGCCAGTGCCATTCGTACATTATACTAATCTCACTCCGTTCACCTTCTTGTTTTGCCAACTATATCTTCTGATTTTCTTAGTCCTCCCGAACCCGCAGGCTGCACAGTAGCCTTTTCTAGCGTTAAAGGAATTTCTACCACATCTTCTGCATCTAACATGAGTAGCTCCCTTATTCATCTTACCGAATGAGGGTGTACCTTTCATTACCTTTCACAATCTGATTAACTAACTCGTTTATAACTTTATTTGCTTAGCTTTAAAAACTAGTAGCTCAACTAATTTTAGATACTCAATGTTTAAAGACAAAGATTTTGTCTATATTGACTACATAGCAAGAATAAAAGATACTGGAGAAATATTCGATACAACTATTGAAGAGGAAGCTAAAAAAGCTAACATATATGATAGTGAAAAAATTTACAAACCAAAACTCGTGATTCTGGGTGAAGGAGCTATAATAAAAGGTCTTGAGGACGCCCTATACCAAATGAGTGTAGGAGAAGAGAAAGAGATAGAAATACCGCCGGAGAAGGCTTACGGTGAGAGAGATCCAAATAAAGTAAAAACGATGTCTTTAGGAGAGTTAAGGAAACAAGGTATTAGACCATATCCTAACATGGTGTTAAGGATGAGTAACGGAAGTATTGCCGTAGTAAAAAGTGTCACTGGAGGTAGAGTTGTCCTAGATTATAATCACCCACTAGCTGGAAGGACATTAATATACAAGGTAAAGGTCGTAAAAGTAGCGGAAACAGAACTAGATAAAGTAAAAGCACTTTTGGAAAGATACTTCGGTAGCTCTAACGTAGACAAGTTCGCTGTCGAGATAAGTAATGATAAGAAAGAAGTAAAGATAATTGTTCCCAAGGAACTTTACTTAGTGGAGGACTTGCAGTCAAGAATTTACGTTACCGCAAAGGATATAATAACCTACGTATTGCCTGACGCTAGTGTGTCATTCACGGAGACCTTTAACAAATCTAACTTCAGCTAATTACACCAGTTTCCTTAGCAATTTTTTCAGCCGAATTCCAACTTAATCCTCTGTCTCCCAGAATAGTATATCTCTCTGGTCTTATGCTATGGGCGATTGTTAATGCCTTTATAACACCCTCATCAGGGATTCCTATTTCTTTGGCTTTAGTAGGTAACCCTACTCTTTTCATAGCTCTTTTAATTTTTCTCCAGTTAATTCCATGAACGTAAGCCATTAGAATAGTCCCTATAGCAACCAACTCACCGTGGAGACCCTTTCCGGGGTATAACATCTCTATCGCATGGGCGAATAAATGCTCCGAACCACTTGCAGGTCTAGTACTACCTGCCATCCCCATAGCTACTCCGCTACTTATGAGTGCTTCAACGAGAACTCTAACACCAGCCCTTATATCCTTGTTAAGAAGTTTCGTGCAAGACAATGCATGCTTAGCTGAAAGTAAAGCTAGAGAGGCAGTATAATCACCGTAATACTCTCCGGTAATTTTGGAAGACAATTTCCAATCCCTGACTGCAATGAATTTACCAAGAGTATCACCTACTCCTGCGTTTATGAGCCTTCTAGGAGCTGATGAAAGTACTTGAATATCAGCTATGATACTCAAAGGTCCTTTTGCCTTAACTGATATGGGCTTCCCTAATCCTTTTATCGCAGCAAAAGGTGAAGTTATGCCATCGTGAGATGGAGCTGTAGGTATACTAATGAATTCTTTATCTATCCTAAATGCAACGTATTTAGCAACGTCTATTACACTACCTCCTCCAATACCTATTATAGTATTAGCCTTGAACTGCTTTGCAGATTCTCCTACTCTATTCACTTCCTCTATGTCCGCACTTTGGACTTCTATGACTTCATGCTTAAAATCTTCTATTGACTCAAGAAGTTTCGAGGCTATACTTCTCCTAACTATGGGACCAGTAACTATCAGAAAGGGATCAGATAGATTTAGAGAAGTTAGATATTCTCTAACATTTAAAAGAACGTCATTGCCTATATAAACTCTCTTCGGTAGATCAATCACATGTTCTCTACTTTCCACATTTGTACATAACAAGAATTTAAATATTAAAAGTTGCTATACATGAGCTTGTAAGTCTACTTCTTTAGAGTTGGTGAATAGTGTGAGTTCAGTTAGATTAAATATAATATCAGCAATATATGGAAATCTACCTAAAGAAGCTCAGATAACCAAAATCGAGTTTGAAGGACCAGAGATAGCAGTCTATGTAAAGAACCCTTCAGTGCTTGCCGATAAGGGTGAAATAGTAAAGAAAATAGCCAAAGATATAAAGAAAAGAATAGTTATCAAAGCTGATGAAAAAGCGAGAAAAGATAAGAAAGAAACAGAAGAAATTATAAAGAATTTGGTACCGAAAGAAGCTGAAATTGTGAACATAAAGTTTGATGACGAGTTAGGTGAAGTTTTAATCAAGGCTAAAAAGCCTGGTCTCGTGATAGGAAAAGGAGGAACACTTCAGAACAAAATCTTTTATGAAACTTATTGGAGACCTGTTATTGTTAGAGAGCCTCCAATAAAATCGAGGACTATAGACAGTATCCTTACTCATATATACAATGAAACCGAATACCACGCAAAAATCCTGAAAGTTTTCGGAGAGAGGATACATAGGGAATTACTATTTAAAGATAGGTCTGTTAGAGTCACTGCATTAGGCGGATTTTACGAGGTAGGTAGATCAGCAGTTTTAGTAGAGACCCCTGAAAGCAAAATCTTACTAGACGTAGGGCTTAACCCTAGTGTTACGGGAGGAGAGAAGTTCTTCCCCAGGCTCGACATCGACCAAGTAAGGCTGGAGGATATCGATGCCGTAGTGATAACTCACGCTCACTTAGATCATTGTGGAATGGTTCCTCTCTTATTTAAGTACGGCTATAATGGACCCGTATACACTACAGCACCTACGAGGGATATAATGGCTTTAATGCAGTTAGACGCATTAGACGTGGCTGAGAAGGAAGGTAGACCCGTACCATACACGGCTAAAGAAGTAAGGAAAGAACTACTCCACACGATAACTTTGGATTACGAGGAAGTGACAGACATCGCTCCAGACGTTAAACTGACGTTCTACAACGCTGGGCATATTATAGGATCAGCGATGGCTCATCTACACATAGGAGAAGGGACGCATAACATAGTTTACACTGGTGACTTCAAATATGCAAAGACTAAATTACTTGACAAAGCTAACGACGAGTTTTTAAGAGTAGACACAATGATAATGGAAACAACCTACGGTGCACAAGAGCAAGAAGGAAGGGAAGAAGCGGAAGAGAAGTTAATCAACATCATAAATGGCACGTTAAATAGGGGGGGTAGAGTGTTAATTCCAGTTCTGGCGGTAGGTAGAGGACAAGAGATAATGCTGGTGCTTAATGAGGCGATGAAAAATAAGAAGATACCAGAGGTGCCCATATACGTCACTGGATTAGTTGACGAGATCACGGCAATACATAATGCATATCCTGAAATGTTAAGCAGAGAAGTAAGGGAGGCAATACTTTACAAAGATGAAAACCCGTTCACTTCTGAGTTCTTCCATAAGATAGAAGGATTCAGAGAAGATATTGCCCAAGGAGAACCGAGTATAATCTTAGCTACTTCTGGAATGCTAAACGGCGGTCCTGCAGTAGAGTTTTTCAAAACTATGGCATCAGACAGCAAGAACTCAATAATCTTCGTAAGTTATCAGGCTGAAGGAACCTTAGGTAGAAAGGTTAGGGAAGGAGTAAAAGAAATCCAGATTATAGATAGAGATGGAAGAGTAGAAAATATAAAGATAGAGATGGAAGTAAATCACGTTGAAGGATTTTCAGGGCACTCTGACAGGAGGCAACTCCTGCATTACTTACGTAACTTAAGTGCTAAGCCTAGGAATCTAGTACTAAACCACGGCGAACCTAATGCTATAGAATCTTTCAGAAGACAAGTTGATAGAGAGAAAGAAAGACTGGGGCTAAGAGGTACAAAGATATATACTCCACAGATCTTAGACAGCTTACGAGTGGCGTAGACTATCCTAATTGTTTTAAACTTTAATCGTCCAAGATATACGCTAGAATATGGTTCTTAGAAATGAAAAGGCTAATTTTGACTTTTCTTTATCATTACGTCTAATAAATTTCCTTAATACGTTGAGAATACAAAATAATGTACCCAGCGTGAGATATGCAAATACCGGTTTCGCCCACTTTAGATCAGCCTATATGCTAAAGACGAGAGTTTTCAGCCATTATGACGTAACTGGAATAGCCCCTCCGCTTTTCTTTACGACTCTAGGCAATTATTACTACATGGAAGAATCGATTGGATACGCATGGTCTAATACACCTCTTTCTTATTCAACAACTGTCCAAATTAGTGAAAAGTTACTTTACGATATGGTATATAATGACGCAGATGAAGGATGGTTCCATAGAGATACTTTGCTCGATCCTTGTTTTAACTATGCAGATATTTCCGTATCTTTCAACTTTAATGAGATATATCTAGACGTAGTTATGATAAATGCAAGAATCGACTGGATTTCTACACCGAAAATTAGTAACGGAAATTTTTCTTTAAAAGGTAGGTTAACGGACGATAACTTCATTCCGAAGCAATTAATCATTTATAGGGACGAGCCAAAACCTGATCGTATCAATGATCACAGTTATTCCTTAGGAGAGCCAGTTGCTGGGGTAATACCTAAGCCCCACTATTATAAAAGCATTGAGACAATAAGACCTTATAAGTGGAGGATGGATTCAAGTATTATCGAAGTAGAGTTCCCGCTTAAATTTTTCACAAGGGGAGTATATACGATTCTACTTCACGCTGAGGATAAGAGAAAAATCCATTGGAGCCCATATACTAAGAGAAAGATAGGAGAGTGCGGGATTATGATGTATTCCTTTCTTGTAAAGTAGATATGGGCCCGCTGGGATTTGAACCCAGGATTTCCGCCGCTCTAACCCTAGGTCGTCAGGGCGGCGTCCTAACCAGGCTAGACGACGGGCCCATTATAAAAGTAAAAAGTACTCGCTTAAAAGATTAAGGCTTAAACTATTTTAGGAAAAAGTAGAAAAGGGAAAAGTAAAAGGCTTTACGTCTAATACATCCTAGATTTTACTCTTCTGACCTTAACGATTCCTTTCTCCACTGTTTTATTTCTGCTATTGCTTCTTTTCCTTCCATATATTTCATTCTTATTTTTCCTTTTTCGAATAAGGCGTTTATATACCTTATATCGCCGTCATCCCATCTATCATACTCTATAAGCCTACCTAAGTTGAACTTTTTGGATATGTTTCTTAGCATCCTGATCTCATAATCTCTTAAGGAATCGTCTCTCTGTGGTGTTATAAATGCAAAAAGCTTTCTCACAGGGTTTTGATCGATTATGTCTTATTAAGTTTTAGGTTTATTTTCCTTGTAAGATTAAACTTTTACGGCGGACTTAAAGGAAAAAAATAAAGAGTGCCAACAGTGATTGTATGCAATTTTCTTTTTTGAAATTATTTTGAATTATTTGGAAAAATACGTCATACTTAAATAGTCAGCGGGAGTTTTGATAACCGTGGCTTACTGGATAATCCCCGTACAAGAAGACTTTTGGGAGACAATTTTCTCAACAAACATTTATGGTTACAATAAGGAGAACATCAAACAGTACGTGAAGAAGGACGACGGGATAATATTTTACGTGAATAAATACTACGCAAAGAAATACGGGGGGAAATTTGTAGGGATTTATAAGGTTGTATCAGACTGGTTTGTGGATAACACTATATTGTTTCCTGAAGAAAAAATAAAAAATAAACCGATTTATATTTATAGAATAAAATTGGAAAAAATTATAGTAGGTGAGTGTGCATCTAAGGACATTATTGAAAAAGTACACTTTATCGAAGACAAATATCAGTTTTCCAAGTATCTCAGAAATGTTCCAGCTAACCTTAAGAGACCGGTACCTTTAATAGACGTTCAGCTAATAGAGCAATGCCTTAGGGAGTCAATATTCATATAACCAATATGAAGTACTTAATCGCGTTGATTAACTCCTTGACTAGTCTTTCGAGGAGAAAGTTATAGATGAAGAATATCAAGTACTTCAGTTTCATCAGTGTTAGAATGTTCCTCACTATTTTAATGTGCTGTTGAATATACGTCCTTAATTTCTCCCCTACAGCTTCTAAATACATATCTTTTAGAAAGTCCATGAACCTCTTGATTATTAATCGTAACTCTTTGTCATTTTTACAATAAGTTATCTCCTTGAGGTAACTCTCATAAGTTTTCCTAACAATAGTGTAGTCAAAAACGTCTATCATATTATATATATTATTTGATAATATAATTTAAGACACAAGGCCGGAGCATTTACCTTGTTAACCGTATTACCTATAAAGGATAGGATATTTTACCTTTTAGTAACATATTATTACCCATGGACTTAATAAAAAACAAAAAACTACTTATGCATGTAGGCCCTGTAGACATATACGAAGAAGTGCTTTACGCGGGTCTCAAAAATAACGTAGGCTTCACCTCAGAAGAATTTGTAAACGCATTTAGGGATTCTCTGAAAGGACTGAGGTACTTATTCCAGGTAGACGACACATACCAGCCTTTCATAATCCCTGGAGGTGGCACGTCTGCTATGGAAAGTGTCACGTCCTTTTTAACGAAAGGAGATAAAATACTAGTAGTATCAAACGGAGTTTTCGGAGACAGATGGATAAACATCTTTAAAAAGTACCCAGTAGAAGTAGATTACCTCAAAGCTGAAGCAGGAGATTATGTTTCAATGGACTCTGTAAAAGAGAAAGTAAAGCAAAAACATTACAAACTTGTTACATTTACCCACGTGGAGACAAGTACTGGTGTAAGACATCCAATAAAGGACAGTGTTAAAGAGATCAAGGACTACGTAGATATAGTAGTAGTAGACGGCGTGTCAAGCGTAGGTGCAGAAGAAGTAAAAGCTAAGGATTGGGATGTTGACATCTATTTAACGGCTAGCCAGAAAGCGATAGGAGCTCCCCCAGGTTTAGGTCTTTTAGTGGTCTCGGAAAACGCCATGAAACACTTAAGAGAAGATAATATAGCTAGCTATTACCTTGACCTAAAGAACTGGCTACCAGTGATGAGGGGCATGGAAGAAGGTAAAGCGGCTTACTTCTCTACACTTCCAGTCCATACGGTTTTCATGCTTAATGAAGCACTTAAGTTAATACAAGATGAAGGAATAGAAAACAGAGTAAAAAGACACGAGAAAGTAGCGGGGACTATAAGGGCTGGTATTGAAGGAATGGGATTAGAAATAGTAGCAAAGAGACCAGACGCCTATAGTAACACAGTGACTGGAGTGATGTTAAGGAAAGCTAAAGCACAAGACGTTCTCTCTGAGATCATAAAAGAGGGAGTAGAAATAGCCCCAGGTGTACATCCGTCATTACAAGGTAAATACGTTAGAATAGGTCACATGGGCTGGGTAACTCCTAACGATGCAATAATTACCATTTCTGCGTTAGAGAGAACCCTTAAAAGATTAGGAGAAGACGTCAGAGTAGGCGAAGGAGTGAGAGCAGCACAATCTTATTTAACATAGTCTGGATAGATTAACCACAGGACTATAGGAGGCAATTAAAAAGAGGAGAGATGTAATAAGAAGTTATTACATTAAAGATAAAGCCCATACCAGACCATGTTTTAGCTAAAATTCTGTTTGCCGCCCATTACGCACCTTCTGTAGGTTTTTCTCAGCCTTAGAACTTCATAGTAGTAAAAGGCCCAGAGATAAGAAAGAGAATTAAGGAGTTAGTAGAAGTTGAAAGAGAGAAATTTAGAAACTTGTTACCTGAAGACAGAAAGAAGGTATTCAATAAAATAAAGATTGAGGTAATACTGGATACTCCTATCAACTTAGCAGTAACATGTGATCTTATACAATTTGCTCCTCATGTCTTGGGCAGAATGGCGATGCCTGAACTCTGTCAGTATAGCACTGTTCTACTGTAGAAAATCTATGGCTTGCGGCTACAGTTGAAGGCATAGGTGTAGGATGGGTAAGCTTTTTCAAAAAGGAAGACGTAAAGAGGATTCTTTCGATCCCAGAACACGTTGACTTAGTAGCTTATTTAACGTTAGATTACGTAGAAAGGTTCCCTGAGAGACCAGAACTAGAGGAAAAAGGGTGGCTTAGTAGACTACCGTTAGAAGAACTAGTTTACATAGATACCTTTGGCAAAAAAAAAACCTGATGAGAGTTTCATAAATGTCTTAAGAAATTCAAAATTTTAGTTCCGAGAGTAGATACCACAAGATACTCTACAATAAACACACTAAGTATATAAAGCAATAAGAACGGTGTCGAAATTAAAAGTGAGAAAACCTTCTCGCCATAGATATCTTTAATTACATATAGCCCTATCCTAACATCAATAATTGTTAAAAACAGAGAGAGTAAGCCGAAAATAATTTTATTCATTAAGGAAAAAATATATTTACTAAAAGATAAGGATTTTTATTTCGTTCTAGTTCGTAGATCTAGTAGTCTTTAAGAACGAAAGTATTCCTCCGGCTTTTAATATCTCAAGTGGCATCCCAGTTATTCCTTTTCCCTTTAGTATCGTATTACCACTTACTATTATTTCTCCAGTCTCTACATTGACCTTAACATAATCACCTTGATTTATCTTCTTAGTAGCGTCGGGAAGTATTATTGCTGGAAGGCCATTATTAATAGCATTTCTGAAGAATATTCTAGCAAAAGACTCAGCAATTACAGCCCTTACCCCGGCAGCCTTTAAAGCAATAGCAGCTTGTTCTCTAGAGGAGCCCATTCCAAAAACTTTCCCTGCAACTAGTATAACCCCTTGAGATGCTTTCTTATAGAATTCAGGGTCTAAAGGCTCCATAGCATGTTGGGCTAGATATTGCGGATCAGTATACTTTAAGTGCCTTGCTGGAATAATAATGTCAGTGTCTATCTTATCTCCGAATTTTAGAACCTTTCCTTCTACGATCATGAGAATCGCCTTGGGTCAGTGATTTTACCCTCCACAGCAGTAGCTGCAGCCACTGCTGGTCCAGCTAGGTATACCTTTGAGTCTGGACTTCCCATCCTACCTTTGAAGTTTCTTGAACTCGTTGACACCATCACCTCACCCGGTCCAGCAACTCCAAAGTGTCCTCCCAAACAAGGACCACATGTTCCGTAAGTCACGACACAGCCAGCCTGGACTAGAGTATCGATATAGCCTAATTCCATAGCCTTCTTGAACAAATCATAAGAGGCAGGGATAGCTATACACCTTGTCTTAACCCTTCGGCCCTTCATTATCTTAGCCGCCATTTCAAAATCGCTTAGTCTACCGTTAGTGCATGAACCAATATACACCTGATCTACTTCTAATCCCTCTACTTCACCTACTGTCCTTACATTATCTACGCTGTGAGGAGCAGCAACTAACGGCTCTAACTTCGAAAGGTCTATCGTATACTCGTCCTTATACTTAGCCCCGCTATCAGGCTGAATGACCGGAGGCTCATAACCCCTCATAGTCTTAATATAGTTCACTGTCTCGGAATCTGGAACGAACATCAAAGCATCTGCATTCATTTCTATTCCCATGTTTGATACAGTTGCTCTAAAGTCCATCGGGAATGCTGAAGGCTCTCTTACAAACACCTCTATAGACATACTGTTGAAGTAGTCCGCCTTAAAATCTCCAAGTATCTTCAGTGCTACGTCTTTACCGTTTACCCATTTGTTAGGTTTACTTTCTAATGTAATCTTAAACGGTTCAGGAACCACTACCCATGTTTTTCCAGTAATTACTGCAGCAGCTACATCACTTGCACCTAACCCTTGTGCAAAAGCCCCTATAGCTCCAGAAGTTGTAGTGTGACTGTCTGCTGCTACTATCACATAACCGGGGTTTGCATATTTTTCTAGCAATAGCTGATGTAATATACCAACGTTTATGTCATGAAAGTTCGGTATTGATAAGTTCTTTACAAAATGCCTTATTTGATCCTGGATTTCTGCACTTCTGACATCAGGGGGTGGAGCTAAGTGATCAAACGCTATTACTATCTTATTCTTATCGAAAACTCTCAACATGCCGGCTTTCTCCATGACCTCTATTACGTGGTACCCTGTTAGATCGTGAAACGCCGCTATATCCACTTTGATTTCTGTAACGTCACCAGGGGACACGTTTTTCCCAGCAGCTCTGCTCAAAATTTTTTCGGTTAATGTTTGGGACATCAGGTAGATAAGTTAGAAAGGGTAAAAATAAATATTTATACCGTTGTTGGTTTCCGTTTCGAACTATTTAGTGATCACTTTTTTCGAATTATTGCTCTTTTTAGCTATCAGGTAAGATACTCCTATTCCGGCAAAATACAAAGCGGAAAGAATCGTGCCTATAGTAGTCTCTATGAGCCCACCTGTAGTACCCGGTGATATTATCCATGCTATTATGAAGGAAATCATAACACCCCATCTCCAGTTTTGTAACCACGTCTGAGGTTTCACTAAACCTAACTTTGTCATTCCAGCCATCACTAACGGTAACTCAAATGCCATACCAGTAGCGGTCATGAGTAGTAAAATCGTTGAGACTATCGACTTAAAGCTAAGTGTTGGGTCAATATTTAACGCTATATCATACCTGTAGACGAAGAGGAACATAAAGGGAATAATTATAAAATACGCAAATGCAGAACCTGCCGCAAAAAGGAGAACGGCAGGAACTATAGTCATCCTTATGAATTTTTTCTCGTGCTCGTATAATCCTGGAGCTACAAAAGCCCAAAACTCCCTAGCAATAAACGGGGAGGCTGAAAATAAAGCTAGATAAGCCGCTACCGACAGTCCAGAAAAAATAGGATCCAAGGTATTTATGGTTATTGGTTTTAGCCCGACAGGTAATTCCCTATCTATAAAATCCCTAACAAAAACCACTGCTATACTATTATATAGTGAGGGATAAAGAATCGGAACTGTAAAAGAACCTATTTGTATGAATGCAATTCCAAACATAAAGTATAGTATGAAGAAAAAAGCCAAAATCATAACCACTCTTTTAATCCTAGTAAGTAATTCCTTAATATGCTCTAGTAAGGGTAATTCCTTGTCTTGAGTCTCTCTCTGATAGCTCATTTATTAACGCCACCTTGTTGCTTTTTGAGCCTTTCAATTTCCTCTTCTAATTCCCTTATTCTTTCTTCCAAGATCTTTACTCTTATATCTTTAGCTGCGTCATTCAGAGTAGTTGACGTCTCCCTAAAAGCTCTAGAAGTTACTTGAGTAGTCTCTCTTACTATTTCGTCAGTAGAGTTTGTCACATCCTCTAATTCTCTCCTGAGTTCACTCACTAATTCACTCTGTTTTCTCTTGAGTTCGTTATACCCTCTAATAGCAGACTTTATAGCGGATAAGGAATTCTTATCACCTGAAAATAGGAGGAGACCAACTAATACTAAAACCAAAAAATCATCTATTGAATTAATCATACCCCCCACCTTTAGGGGATTCAACTATTCTGTTGCCTTTGCTGCTTTTTGAGCTCCTCTAACTGTTTCTGTAGTTCTTCTATCTTTCTCTGTAGTTCTGCTTCTTTAGAAGACTGAAGCTGTTGGAAATTCTGGTTTTGAGCTTGTTGCATTTGCATTAACTCCATTTCAGCTTCCATCTTACCCTTCTTGAATTCGCCGGTTGCCCTACCCAAAGACCTAAAGATCTCAGGGATTTTAGATGCACCAAAGAACACTATTATGGCGACAATGATTAGTATTATCACGTCATTAGGAACTAACCCTACCATATTTTATCACAAATAAATTCTTGTATTTCGTACTAATAAACTTTCACTTCGCTTAAAATAAATAACAAATGAAATTATGGTAAACTAAGCATATTTTAATTAGTTATTTAATAAATACTATTTCAGGGATTTAAGCATTATTCGCAAATATTATGCTTATTCGTAATTATACTTAATTTATTTAAGTAATGCTAAAATACATAATTAGATTTAATTACTAGAATTATTTCAACTCTAGTTCTTTTTAATAGAGACAGATAGTTTCTAGAACTAAAGAGCATTCATATCACTAAATATTTCATTAAATTTATAATAACTTCTTGTCTGTTTTTGTGATATCTTTTACGCCCCATCGAAATAACCTAAATATATTCTCTCTAAGTTAAGAGTAAAATTTTTAAATGGTTAAAAGACCTTTGCCTTAGGTGGTCAGATGGAAGAATCTTAGAGACGATAGATCTTGGCTATGCTTACGTTGAGGACAACTTCGTGATAAGACATGTTAACATGGAAATGCACGATAACGAACTAGTTGCTATAGTTGGCCCCTCTGGAATAGGAAAATCAACCTTGTTGCGAATTCTAGGAGGGTTCGTTCAACCAAAAGAGGGAGAAGTGAGATTACTAGGGAAGAGAGTTCTTCAACCTTCTCCTAAGATAGCACTTATCCATCAATCGATAGCTACATTCCCTTGGATGACAGCCCTTGATAATGTTAGACTCGGGTTAAAGTATAGAAAACTCTCTAAAGAGGAGGAAATAAGGATCGCTAAAAAGATGCTTGAGTTAGTTGGACTATCAGGATTTGAGAACTTCTATCCTAAACAAATGAGCGGAGGAATGAGGCAAAGAATAGCCATAGCTAGAGCACTAGCTGCTGAACCTCTAGTCCTTCTTATGGACGAACCTTTCTCCCACTTAGATGAGTTGACAGCTGAGGGTCTTAGGCAAGAAGTTTACCAAATGTTGTTTAGCGAAGAGTCTCCATTGAAGACGGTGGTATTAGTATCTCACAACTTATTCGAAGTTGTAGAACTGGCGGATAGAGTTTATGTCTTAAACGGTATACCTGCCACTGTAGTCGGCGATATAAAAATTAACTTACCAAGACCGAGAGATCAGCACGACCCCAAATTACAAGAATACGTAGATACTCTTTACAAGTTATTGAGCCCAGCTCTCAAAAAGAAATTAACGGATGGAAAAGGTGAGATTATTTGACCGACTTTCTCTCCATACTTCCTACCCTTATTTTGGCTTCGTTGGTATCTATAGGAAGAGTATGGATAACTATCCTATTTTCCATAGTCAGTGGGTGGTTTCTAGCATGGGCTTCTATTAAGAGCAAGGTTTTTGAAAACACCTACATTAGCTTAAGCGAAGTTTTTGAGTCAGTCCCGGTCTTTAGTTTCCTACCCATAGTATTTATCTTCTTCGTTTACGATATTGGCGGTAGCTTAGGTATAGAATTATCTGTACTCTTCTTAGTGTTCACAGCAACAGTATGGAATATCTGGATGGGGATTTATCAGGCTTTTAAGACAATTCCTCATGACTTAGTAGAAGTCACCGAAAATTATAAACTAGGTTTTTGGGGGAAGATGCTAAAACTTTACATTCCGTATTCTGTTCCGCGGATAGCTTCTGAGCTAATGTCGAGTTTTTCTGATGGCTTATTCTACATAACCGTAAGCGAGGTTTTTAGTGTAGGTACTAGAAATTTTGAAGTTTTCGGCATAGGTTCGGTCATAGCTAATTTAACCCAAGAAGGAAACTACCTAGGAGCTTTAGAAGGTGTAGTTGTAATCGGAATCTTTGTAGCTGTAATAACATACTTACTCAGGGAATTTGCAAAGTACAGCGTTTCTAAATATGGTTTAGACACCGAGATGATTATAAGAAAGAAAGGTAGGCTTAATATAAGAAGTTCTTTAAGGGTTACAAACAGTTTGCCAACTTTCACTAAAATAGCTAGAGTATTCCCTACTTTAGACAAACTCAGGAGAAGTTCCACTGAAGACTATTACGAGGAGCCGCGTAAAAGAGAAAAATTATGGAAAATTGTAGGTGGGACTATAGGCGTAGTATTGCTAGTCTTAATTATATACGGTGCTGTGGGAATTATAATATCCGTACCCTTTACCGAATGGGCTCAGCTAATTTCTTCAATACCAATAGATTTAGTCGCTATAGGTGTCGATTACCTGAGAGTAGGAATAATAGCTGGAGTTTCCTTTTTACTTGCTGTATTTCTAGGTTATTATTTATCTACTCACGAGAGAGTTGAAAAAGTAGTAATTCCAGTGATCCAGTCCTTTGCTGCATTACCTGCCCCTGCTTATATTCCCCTAGTCTATCTAGTTACTTTACCGCTTGTTCACGAAGTCTTTGGACCTTTCACCAACGAGTTTTATGTACTATTTATCGGCTTTATATCTACGTTTTATTACTTATTTTACAGTTTCTGGCTAGGGGTAAAGAACATGCCTACACAGTATTGGGAAATCATGAAAAATTACCAGTTAGGTTTCTTTGAGAAAATGAAAAGTATAATACTCCCGAGCACACTACCTTACATAGTTACCGGTTTGTCAAGCACCATAAATAGTGCATGGGGTGGTTTAGCAATAGCAGAATACTGGCCTAACATAATAAATGGACATAACTTATACGTTAGAACCGGGATGATGAGGGACATAGTCTATTACACAAATGTGGGAGACATAGCAGACGCAGTATGGCTTTCGTTCCTCTTCGGAATAATAGTAGTATTATACTCTATACTATTTACTAGAAAACTTATGGATCTGTCTAGGCAAAAGTATACAGCAGAAGAAGGAATATACTTAGCTTAAACCCCTTTTTCTCAGCCTTTACCTTGAACAGTTACTTATGAATTTATTATGCTCGACTTACATTTTGAAAAAGATGATGTGGAATCCGGGAACTGAGTATGATGACAAAGCGCGAGCACTGAACTTTTCTTTTTTTAAATTTACACGAAACAATTTGTAAAGTTAAAACCTTTTAAACCCCTAAAACAGTAATATTATGACTTAAAATGCCACCATTCAATAAAGTTCTCGTAGCAAACAGAGGAGAAATAGCAGTAAGAGTAATGAAGGCAATTAAAGAGATGGGAATGAAAGCCGTTGCTGTATACTCTGAAGCTGATAAATACGCTTTACATGTGAAGTATGCTGATGAAGCTTATTATATTGGGCCTGCTCCTGCGTTACAGAGCTACCTGAACATTCAGGCAATTATCGACGCTGCTGAAAAAGCGCATGCAGATGCTGTCCACCCTGGTTACGGATTCTTGTCAGAAAACGCTGACTTCGCGGAAGCAGTAGTAAAAGCTGGCATGACATGGATAGGGCCTTCGGTAGAAGCAATGAGATCGATAAAGAGTAAGTTGGACGGAAAGAGAATAGCTAAAATGGCAGGAGTTCCCATTTCACCCGGTTCCGACGGACCATTAGAAAGCCTAGATGAAGCCCTGAAACTAGCGGAAAAAATAGGTTACCCAATTATGGTAAAGGCTGCATTCGGAGGAGGAGGTACTGGTATAACTAGAGTAGATAATCCAGAGCAATTACAAGAGGTTTGGGATAGGAATAAAAGATTAGCATATCAAGCGTTCGGTAAAGCTGATCTATATATCGAAAAAGCAGCTATTAATCCGAGGCACATAGAATTCCAGTTAATTGGAGACAGACATGGAAATTACGTAGTAGCATGGGAGAGAGAATGCACTATCCAGAGGAGAAACCAGAAGTTGATAGAAGAAGCACCTTCTCCAGCTCTGAAAATGGAAGACAGAGAGAGAATGTTCGAACCCATTATCAAGTTCGGACAAATTATAAAGTATCACACTTTGGGTACATTTGAAACCGTATTCTCTGACGTAACTAGAGACTTCTACTTCTTAGAATTGAACAAACGACTACAAGTAGAGCACCCAGTAACTGAATTGATATTCAGAATAGACCTTGTGAAGTTGCAGATAAATCTCGCAGCTGATGGTTATTTACCTTTTACGCAGGAGGAATTAAATAAGAGATATAGAGGACATGCTATAGAATATAGAATTACTGCTGAAGATCCTATAAATGACTTCACCGGTAGCTCTGGATATGTCACTTACTACAAGGAGCCCTCAGGCCCTGGAGTAAGGGTAGATAGTGGTATAACTGCTGGTAGCTACGTACCTCCGTATTATGATTCTTTAGTTTCTAAATTAATCGTTTATGGTGAGAATAGAGAATATGCAATACAAGCTGGTATAAGAGCGTTAAATGACTATAAGATTGGAGGAATTAAGACTGTTATCGAGTTATACAAATGGATATCCAGAGATGAGGACTTCTTAAAAGGAAAGTTCACAACAGCATACATTTCAGAGAAGAGGGAACAATTTGTTAAATACCTGAAGGCTAAGGAAGATATGAAGGCTGCATTAGCAGCATCAATTTATGAGAGAGGTTATATGAAGAAAGCAACAATATCTACTCAACAACAGCAAAATACAACAAGAAGATCCTCTGGATGGAAGACCTACGGTATTGCAGCTCAGTCTTCTTATAGGGTGATGTGGTAATGAAAATACTCAGAGTATTTTCGGATTTAGGCGATGTAACTACTATGACTTACGACCAAAAAGGCAACAAAGACAAGATAAAGACCGAGATAGGAGAATACGAAATAGAATACTTAGGCCCTGGGTGGAGAGAAGGTGAGTTATTATTCAAAGTTAACGGGGAGATCCATAGAGTATACTTTGACAACGGATTTATCATAATAGATGATGAGACGCTCTTCAAGATCGACAGAATATCAGAGAGCGCAGTTGAGGAAGGAAAGTCTTTAGAAGAACTAATAAGAGGAAAAGAGGGCGAGATACTCTCGCCAATGCAGGGAAGAATAGTTCAGGTAAGAGTAAAAGAGGGCGACATTGTAAACAAAGGTCAACCGTTATTATCTATTGAAGCTATGAAGAGTGAAACAATCATATCAGCTCCAGTTTCAGGAACTGTACAAAAGATAATGATAAAGCCGGGACAAGGTGTAAAGAAAGGAGACTTATTATTAATAATTAAGTGATAAGATTTTTTCAAATGTTTAAAATGTATAAAAATTTAAAACTAAGTATGGGTAATATATAATCAATAGGTGAGGAGAACTATGTCAGCTGAAAAATCCGCATATGAAAAATTATTAGATGAATTAAGGCAAAGAAAAGAAAAAGCATATAAAGGAGGAGGAGACGAAAGGATAAAGGCACAACACTCTAAAGGTAAACTAACAGCCAGAGAAAGGCTTGCACTATTATTTGACGAGGGCACGTTTAACGAGATTATGACGTTCGCCACTACAAGAGCTACAGAGTTCGGGCTCGATAAAGAAAGATATTACGGTGACGGTGTGGTAACTGGTTGGGGTAAGGTAGACGGAAGGACTGTCTTTGCTTACGCTCAAGACTTTACGGAAATCGGCGGAACCTTAGGGGAAATGCACGCTGCAAAGATAGGAAAGATTTATGAATTAGCACTTAAGGTAGGTGCGCCAGTAGTAGGAATTAACGACTCAGGTGGTGCTAGAATTCAAGAAGGAGCAATGGCACTAGAAGGATATGGTCTTGTATTCAAGAATAACGTAATGGCCTCTGGAGTAATTCCACAGATAACTATTATGGCTGGACCAGCTGCAGGAGGAGCAGTGTATTCCCCAGCACTTACCGACTTCATTATCATGATCAAAGGGGACGCTTACTATATGTTCGTAACTGGTCCAGAGATCACCAAAGTAGTATTAGGCGAAGAAGTTACCTTCCAAGACTTAGGGGGAGCTGCTGTTCACGCTAGTAAATCCGGTGTAGTGCACTTTATGGTTGACAGTGAACAAGAAGCAATAAACACGGCAAAGAAATTGTTATCTTATTTACCTTCAAACAATATGGAAGAACCACCTTACATGGACACTGGTGACCCAATAGACAGAGATGTTAGCGGAGTAGATCAAATAATGCCAGATGACCCAGCAAAACCGTATAACATGAAGGAAATAATAAGTAGAATAGTTGATAACGGCGAGTTCTTAGAAGTTCACAAACACTGGGCTAGGAATATAATAGTAGGATTCGCTAGGATCGGTGGAAACGTAGTGGGAATCGTAGCTAATAACCCAGAAGAGTTCGGAGGTTCAATCGATATTGATGCAGCTGATAAGGCTGCAAGGTTCATCAGGTTCTGTGACGCGTTTAACATACCATTGATAAGCTTAGTAGACACACCAGGATATGTTCCGGGGACCGACCAAGAGTATAAGGGAATAATTAGACACGGTGCTAAGATGTTATATGCCTTTGCTGAGGCTACTGTGCCCAAGATAACAATGATTGTCAGGAAATCTTATGGCGGAGCCCATATAGCTATGAGCATTAAAAGCTTAGGTGCTGACCTAGTTTACGCATGGCCTACGGCAGAAATTGCTGTAACCGGACCGGAGGGTGCCGTAAGGATCTTATACAAGAGAGAGATTCAGCAAGCAAGTAACCCAGACGACTTCATAAAGCAGAAGATAGCTGAGTATAGGAAGTTGTTCGCCAACCCATACTGGGCAGCTGAGAAGGGATTGGTTGACGACGTAATTGAACCCAAAGATACTAGGAGAGTTATAGCTGCTGCTCTTGAAATGTTGAGGAATAAGAGAGAATACAGGTATCCTAAGAAGCACGGTAATATTCCACTATAACATAACACAAACCTTTTTCTTTTTTCTCGATCTTTACCTCCCTTCCTAATGCTTTGAGTAATAAAATTAACTCCTTTAATGTTTCACAATCCCCACTAAATTGCCTCTCTCCGTTCAAAAACCTAAGTAATAGCTCTTGCAGCTTCTCTGACAATTTTTTCACCTAATTTTGGTCCTAACAATTGTTTCACTTTCTCAGGATTCATTATTATCTCCTCCGGTGTCTTTATCCCGTGAGAATAGAGTAATCTAGCCCTCACTCTTCCTATTCCCGAGACCTTAATCAAGGGAATTAATTCCTCTTTTACCCCGTCCTTAACTCTCATGTGGAGTTTTTCTAATACCTCTTTATGTTCCTTCAGACCAAGTACTGAGGCTACATGGAAGCCACTGTAGGTGAGCCAATCCATAGTTTCAATGATAGCTCTTAAGTCCCCGGAACCTATTCCATACCTACCTAAGATAGTGTCTTCGTCTACTTCCTCTATCCAATCCCTCATAATGAATGCAACTTTAAGGGAGGAAAGATAGTTCGATAGTTCATACTCGTCGTAAGGCTCTTCTATGAATAGTTCGCAGTCTAGCTCGTCTAATAGGACGTCCTCTTCAGCCTTAGTTATACTTACTAAGGGACCGTCTGGAGTGTATGCAAGCATATGGAAATAGGCTATTTCACACCTTTTTTCATTTCGGGTAAGTGCATCCTTTATTGTAACGGCTGTGAACGGGTTAAGATATAAATCTGAAATTCTCCTGCCAAACCTCGTTAAAGTTAAGTACTCATCCTTTTGAGCAATAAACTCGTTATCAAGTAACCAGTTTAAAGCTTGCTTAAAATATTTCTTTGCTAGCTCCTTCGGAAGTAAAGTGTCTTGTATGTAATCGGTCAAAGTCTTTTCGGTCACGTCTTCTTCGGAAGAGATTATGCTTAGGATAAAGGAATAGAATGCACTTTCTGATCCCAATTTTGACTCTAAAGGCTCGACATCTGAGTTCAGATACCTCTGCATAACCTTGTCTACTTCACTCTTCGTCCTCACAACCACCACAGACTCTCCGTATTCATCAAATCCGGGTCTACCTGCCCTTCCGCTCATCTGTTTGTACTCCATCACTGGAATATATTCCGTGAAACCTATGACCTTCCTATTAAATCTATGTATATCACCTATAACTACAGCTCTAGCCGGTAAATTAACACCGGCAGCAAGTGTCGGAGTAGCTACTATGACTTTGATGAACCTATCTCTAAATGCGTTTTCGATTATATCGCGTAACCCCTTAGACAATCCTGCATGGTGATATGCTACTCCTTTAAGTATTAGGTTATAAAGTGCCTCTTTTTCATTGCTTCCTCCGTCTTCTACTTCCTTAACCCTCTCTGCTACTTCGTGAAGTTTTTTATCGTTTAATTTTACAAAATTCATGTATTGTGAGATCTTAACTGCGGTAGCCTCAGCATACTTCCTAGAAGACCTGAATATTAAGACTTGACCATCCTTAGAGATCACGTCTAGGGCGTATGCTACAATAGGGCATTCGCCGTATACCTTTCTGAACGTTCCGTCCTTATACATTACTACAAAGTCCTTCTTTTTATTGCCAACATATAGCACACCTTCCTTTAAAGGTACTGGTCTCCAGTTGGTAGCTACTACATCTGCCTTTAGCCACTCTGCGATCTGTTTATAGTTCCCGATAGTCGCACTCAGGGCTAAAATTGTCCCTTTTCTTTTAGCTCTTACCGCTACGCTTTCAACTACTGGTCCCCTTTCAGGATCATTCATATAGTGGAACTCATCTAATACAAAGTAGTCTACTTCCTTAAGCCAAGGAGAGTTATGCCTCCATAGGGAATCTAACTTCTCATAGGTCGCAACTATAATATCGTAGTCCTTTAACCAGTAGTCATCACTGTCATAATCCCCACTGGTCATTGCCACTTTCAGCCCTAACTGTTCCCAGTCTTTAAAAGTAATGTATTTTTCGTTAGTTAGGGCTCTGAGAGGTGTAGCATAGACTGCTTTTCCTCCTTTGTTTATGAGATGACTTACCATTCCGAGTTCAGCCATCAGAGTTTTACCGGAAGCTGTAGGAGAAACAATAAGTAAGGGTTTATCATCTAATAAGCCTTTTTGAACAGCCTCTGTCTGTGGTGGATTAAGTTTTTGAATCCCCCTTTTTTTGAGGATATCCTTAATTTTCTCGTTCACAGGTAATGAATCAACGCTTATACATGTCATTTTTAAAATGTAAATACTATTAACAAAAGCCTTTTTAAGAATTTATCCGCATCGCCAAAGTAGGATATTGCCTAATTAGACTATTAACCAATTCTATCACTATAAAAAGATTACTAAGCCCTTTTTACTAGGAAAGACTTTTCTAAATGGAAGGAAATGAGATTTGTGATTCCTATGAATGGTGTTAAAAAACTAGACGAAATTACATACGAACTCGAATTCAATAGTGTTAAGACGATCTCCTTTAAACTGGAGGAGGAATTTCTCAGAGAAATAGACGAGATGGTTAAAGTAATGGGTTATAGTAACAGAAGTGACTTGATTAGAGACGCTATAATAGCATATATAAAGGAGTTAGAAAGAAAGGATGGTAGTGAGTAGTTCGAACTTACTTGAATATTTTATATTTGTCATTGGTTTGATCTCATCATTTTTAGTTGGTGGAAATAACTCTGCGATAGCGTTAGGAATATTAATCTCAACTAATGTGTTAAGGAGGAGATTATCCTACCTAATTAATGCCATTTCACTGTTCTCAGGAGCGTCGATCGGTAGCATTACTATGGAATCCAGCATTTACGGTTTAGTAAGTTCACAGAACTTTTTACTTTTGGAAATAGTACTCTCCGCTATTCTTTTTTCCTCTACGGTCACGTTTTACTACCTTAATAAAATAGGAATTCCAGCATCATTAAGCCAGATGATTTACCCTTCGTTAGCCAGTGTAGTGCTGATAGCAAGAGGTACAATAGGATTTGACTGGGGTAAATTCGACTTCACCGTGTTGTCATGGATTCTTTCACCTTTAGTCGCCATAGCTACATCACTTTCTATGTATTTCTTTCTAAAGAAATTCCTAAAGAGCAAAAGAAATTTCATCAGAGAAATTAGATATTATAAATACGGTCTAATAATTTCCTCTATTTTTACTTCTTTCGTAACGGGGGCTAACGCAATTGGAATAATTATATCTGCTGGACTAATCAGCGAACCATTCTACATTACGGCACCAATTTACGCTGCTGCAGCAAGCTTAGGAATTTATTTAAGTTCGAGAAAGGCTGTAATAACGGTAGGTTTTAGAATAACAAGGCTCGGGTACACTGCCGCTTCTTCAGCACTTATAGGAAGTGACATAATATCTGAGGTATTTACCATTTTTGGTGTCCCCATATCAATAACGCAGACAATAATGGGTGGAATAATAGGATTAAGTTTGAGAAGCTTTGGATATGACGTTCAAAGGCAGTTGAAACAAATTGCGAAAGGATGGATTGTTTCCCCTATGTTGGCAATGATTGTAAGCTTGGCGGCTTATGGGATTTTAAGGAGCATATTAGGACTTTAACGTAGCATAGAGGACTTCAATACTTAACGTAGCATCTTCCATGAAGTCAAGAATGTCATCTAAGAAGAATATCACATCCCTCATCTGAAGGATAGTGATGAGGTCTATGTCTTTCTCCATTGAATATAGTCTTGAAATGAGCATATCCTTTAGCTCATCACCACTTCTCTCCAACATTTGTATCTCTTTCCCTACTTTTAGCGCTTCATTGATATCATTGGATAGTTTAGATAACATATCCTCCAGCCTCTCTGATGCCTCATCTATCGTAGACAAATAAGATAATATGCTCTCCCTCAAGTTAATGAGACATTTTTCCGCTGGTTTTCTAGAAGATACAGCCCTTGCCGCGTCTTTTATTGCAGCACTGGTTTGATATAATGCCTGAGTTAGCATTACAATAGCTTCCTTAAAATCCGGTAAAAACGCGCCACCATATATAATGGATAATGTTTCCTCTCTATACATTGCTATCCTTTCGGTTACCGTCTTGATCTTAACTATATTTGAATTCACGGTATCTTCTTCATTATTTAAAACTCCAACGAATAATTGTCTAAGATTATCACAAGCAACTTTCAGGTCCTCGCCAATCTTCACTAGTTTAATAAAGAGTTCCTCCTCTTTATTCAGTTTAAACTTAATCATTTAAGTTATCTCCTTACATGAAAGTTAAAAACCTACTCTAAAACGTTTATGCTATGCCATTATCTACTATCTAAAGGAATATATTTCCTGCCTATTTCACCCTTATAGTACGCTTTAGGTCTTATTATCTTGTTATCTTTCACGTACTCTAATATATGTGCTATCCATCCAGTAACCCTAGCCGACGCGAAAACCGTCGGGAAGAACTCTGGCTCGAAGCCTAGCGCATAAAATACAATGCTAGAGTAGAAGTCTACGTTAGGGTATATCCCTTTTGATCCTAGATGTTTAATTCCTATTTCTTCTACCTTCTCGGCTATCTCATAAAGTCTCCTAATTTCTCCTCCCTTTTTTTCAGCTAACAGTTTTGCATAGTCCTTCAATATTCTAGCCCTTGGATCATAAGTCTTATAAACTCTATGACCAAAACCCATTATCCTTTGTTTATTAGCCAGTCTATTAAGAATGTATTTCTCTACATTTTCTACATCTCCTATTTCCCTGAACATCTTGAGCGCTTCATAATTTGCACCTCCGTGTAACGGACCTTTTAACGCCGAGATGCCTGCTATAATAGCCGAGTATATGTCGGAAAGTGTGGATGCTACTACCAAGGAAGCGAAAGTGGACGCATTCATTTCATGATCTATATGGAGAATCATGGCAACGTCCATTGCCCTACATTCCTCTTCACTAGGTTTTGTTCCATTAACCATGTAGAGGAAATTTGCAGCGTGTGAAAGGCTAGTATCTGGTTCTACAGGCTCTAAATCCCTTCTTAATCTGATATAGTAAGAAATTATAGTAGGAAATTTAGATATTAGGTTAATTATACTCTGTTCTGAAACACTGTAAGTATGAGAATTTTCCTCGAGCCCCATAATACTGACTGCTGTTCTCAGTACGTCCATGGGATAAGCGTTCTTTTTTACGCCTTTTAAAAATTCTTTAACCCTATCTGAAATACCCCTTGACTCCCTCAAAGACTTAACGAAATTCTCGTACTCATATACGTTAGGTAGCTTCCCGTAAAGTATAAGGTAACTAGTTTCTTCAAAATTGGAAAATTCAGCCAAGTCGTAAATAGAATATCCTCTATAATAAAGTCTACCTAGTTCACCGTCTATATAAGTTATTTCCGTCTCTTTAACATAAACGTCCTCAAGACCCTTCTTTATCTCCATGTTTAGCCAACTCCTTTAATTTACTTAAAGCAAACTCTTTATCTTTCTTCTCCACTTTTATCTTTTCTATAATATCTTCTAAGGTGTAAATTACTTCATAAGCTACCTTCCTATTCACGGGAAAAGGTATGCCGTCCTTACCTCCTATGGCATATGCGTATTTAAACGGATCATAAGGATAATTAACAGGGTCCTCGTAAGACGGTGGTTCATTGTAGATTAAGTCGGCTACAAGATACAATGCCCTCGCCGTAGAAGGTCCTATACCATTCAATAATGCCTCCTCTAGGTTTATTGGGTTAGACTCATAGACCTTATTCAACACTTCCTTGACCCTTCTCAAGTCATTAGGTTTCATGTAGATTAACTTTACTTTAGGAGATATTTTCACGTTAAACGCTTGAGAGAACAGTGTAGACTGACCTTTAAGCAGGTTCTGTGCCATTTCTATCTGGGATACCACTTTAGTCGGATTATCCCTTATTAAATCTAGAAGTAGTTTGCGTGTATTCTCTCTATCACTTCTTACACTATCTATGGCTACATCATGCCTTATCCCAGCTATACCTTGGTGAGGTTCTATCGTAAATTTTCTTGTATAGAACCAATGATATCTTCTAGCATATCTTGTCTTAAGATTCATGCCTTGTTGTATTATCGCCCATTTGCCACTTTTAGTAACTAACATAGAATGATGATATAATGTGTGACCGTCTTGAACTAATACGCTATCTACTTTAGCAACTAGCCTACTTGCCCTTTCCAGTTCCCCGACATCCGCGTCGATTTTTTTGTCTAGAACTCTTAATTCCTCTGGGACTTTAAGCGCTTTTTTACCTTTTCCTCCTAATACAGCAATGCCTTCATCGTCAATGCTTACTACTTCCTTTAATATTCCCAAGGTTACAGTTGTTGATCCAGATGAGTCCCAATCCATACCTATTACGTTGTTGAATGCTTGAAACCACAGGGGGTTTGATAATCTTTCTAATACTTTTTCCTCGCCCCATTCTATAATCATAACGTCTATAATAGCTTTTGATAGCCTCTTCATTATAGAGGCTAACCAGGAAGGGACTTTGCCCTCATGGAGGGGTAAATCAGCTATACCTTCTAATCTCACAATACTTTTCTAATTGCTAGAGATAAATATAAATTGATGTTGATAGCTGCAACGTCTGATCTCCATTCACCCAAATATCTAACTCAGTTCTTTGCATCTTTCAGCAAAATTAGAGAGGCGGAGATTTCGCTATTTTTACTAGCTGGAGATCTGGCAGAACAAGGGGAATATAGGCACTTTACTCCGATTTACGAAGTCCTAAAGAAGTATAAGACCATTGCTGTTTTCGGAAATGAGGACTTTACCGACAAGAGGGAGTACTATAGGAAGTTTTTTAGTGAAATAATATGGCTAGAGGAACAATCTACGACCGTAGAGATACAAGGGTTAAAAATCGTTATAGTAGGTAGTGAAGGTATCTTGGAGAAACCTACAAAATGGCAGATGCTTCACGGGGTAGATGAAAGAACTTATCAAGAGAGGAAAGAAAAGATAGAAAAATTACTCTGCGAAAGCAAAGGAGATTTGAAGATCCTCCTTACCCATTACGCACCAACTTTTCGAACAGTTTTCGGTGAAAAGAAATCGATCTACCCCAATCTTGGATATCAGATACTAGAAACAACGGAATGTTTACCAGATCTAGCTATACATGGACATGCACACTACGCCAAAGTAGTTTATGGAGAAGTGAGAAAAACTAGAGTCTACAACGTAGCATTTCCAGCAAATAAAAAAATATTATTAATAAATTTAGACTCTTTGATCAGGAGGTAACTCGTCGTATTTTTTGAAGAATAAGTACCAAGCCTTGGCATTAGGTAGCTTCATTCTCATTTCAGCTTCGTCAAATACAGTAGGCGGAGGTACAATTACATCTTGTCCAGGTTGCCAGTTTGCCGGTAGTACGACTTTTGCCTTATAGTTTACTATTGCTGCCTTAGTTATCCTAAGTAACTCATCAATATTTCTACCGTATTCTAACGGGTATTGAGCTACAAACCTGATTATACCGTCAGGCGAAGCTAGCACTACAATTCTTATAGTCTGACCTGATGCATCGTCTAATGCATCTAACATTCTTGCAAACTTCTTATCAGGGTCAGCTATTACTGGGAAGGGTACTTTTACACCGTACCTCTGCTCTATATCCATTAACCACTGTATGTGTGAATAAATACTATCAACGCTTAATCCAATTAATTCTACACCTAGTTTCTTAAACTCTTCATATTTCTGAGAGAAGGCTACAAACTCAGTAGTACATACTGGCGTAAAGTCAGCGGGATGTGCAAATAAGAATAACCACTTTCCTTTGCCGAATACATCTTTATAGAAGTCTATTGGACCTTTAGTGGTTAGAACTTGTGTATCAGGAAACTTCTGATATAGTTTGACCATTTTAGAATCACTATGATCTCAAAACGTTTCGACTTTTTAAAGTATTTCTAATCAAAAGTAAAACGAAAAATCTTTTATTTTAAAAGGAGACATACATCTTTTCACAATTTTCTTCACATAGTTACGTTCTTCTTACCTTCATAATTTATAAAACCGGTCTCAGTTACGACTTTTTTAACTATGTCAGAGGCCCAATTTAACAACGGACCCCTAATTCCTAGCCTATGAAGGAGAAACCTCCAGAATGGAGCTTTAAGACCCGCACCAGCTGCTAGTATGTGACCACCGCCACCTAGTTTCTCGGCAAACCTCCTCACGTCTATGCTGTTACTTCTAAACGATATTGCCTTTCCGTTCACTGATGCATAAACTAATGCACCGTATCGGTTCATCAAGAATTGAGAGGCATAACTAATATCCGGAGGTCCCCTCCATCTCACAGCCACTACTATGTTCTTTCCGTTGATATTCAGAACTCTAGTGTATTTATGTAAGTTCTCGTAACCCTTTAACTCCTTGTCTATTTGATCGAGCAAAATCTTTTCAAATTCATCATCCCATAGAACTCCATTGTAAAACTTATTGATTAAGTACTCCTTCCACTTATAGTCTTTATTATACTCCACAACACGCCTTAATTTTTCACCCATGGGATCATCATGAAGCCAGATGTCTACTGAACAGTCAGCACTAGCCAACTTTCTTGAGAACTCGTCTTGCGGATTCAGATTCTTATTTACTACTCCTGCACCACATGTAGACAAATCGTGATACACTTTAACCCCTGTTTCTTGTAGCTTCCTCTTCCACTCCTCCTTCCACACATGGTGATCGAACCACTCTATTTCTGCTCCTTGACTTATTAATTTCTTTAAGTTCTCTATCACATTGTCTAAAGTAGATGCGTTTAAACCTATATCAGCTATCATAATCTTATAAACTCCTCTTAATTCCAAGCTCTTTAGTAAATTGTGGATCTTAGTAGGCTCTGTAAAAAACACTTTTTTCGGTAAAGAGTTAACAGCCCTAGCGTATATCGCAGCAGACGCAGTTCCATCAAAATCGTTATGTACGATAGCGTAATAATCCATGTCTCATCATTCGTTACTTTCTAGTAATAAATTTTATCCCTTCCGAGGTAGAAATCTTTCCTTTATACAGAAAATCTACTTGCCTTAATGACGCATAGTAATCAAATTCTGTTAAAGCTGAAATACCATCCTTTGCCACAACCACGTTATACCACCTCAAAGCCGCACTACCAGCCGTGTGAAGCACACAGATATTAGCTACTGTTCCGGTCATAATTACGTTCTTAATCCCCTTCACTCTCAATATATAATCTAACGGGGTCTCGAAAAACGCGTCGTATCTGTATTTCTTTATTAAGAAATCGTCTTTCTCAGGCTTTAACTCGTCTACGATTTCAGCACCCCAAGTTCCTGCAACAGCGTGTTCTCCCCAAATTTTGAATTCCGGATCATCCTTCATATGCCAATCCTGAGTATAAATAACGTAAGCCCCTTCACTTCTCGCTTTTTGTATCAATCTTTTAATAGCAGGAATTGTAGCTTCTGCCGTAGGTACGTATAACTTCCCTTCCTTTCTCACGAAATCGTTTTGCATATCAACTATTATCAGAGCAGTAGTAGAAGGATCTAATTCGACTTCTTTTTCTTCGGGAATATCGGGAGTTTCTACGGTGACTTTCATAATTAGAAGTTATCTGTTAACTTTTTAACCTTTTATAAAAGCGAATTTCACCTTTTTCTCTTTGTCTCTTTAGAAATTTTATCAGCCAACTTAAGTGCTTCGGGATAACCGAGCCTGGATAACGTGATCACGTCGATTAAATCCACCTTATTACCTATGCTAAAATAATATTTCCCTCGTTTTACACCAACTTTTTCTCCGTTAACAAGTATGTAAGTTTCTTCACCTTCTCTAACCTCTTCTCCGAACAACCTCGATTTAGCTACACCTATTGTCGGAATATCCAGTAAAACACCTATGACTGTAGCTATTCCGCTCCTTCTGGGATGGGCTAACCCGTGACCATCAACTAGCGTTAGTTGGCATTGGTCTTGGTATTTTTCGAGAGCTTTCATCATTAATGGAGCCTCCCTCATGAATAAAAACGTAGGAATATAGGGAAAGTTTACCTCACCAGTGAAGACGTAATGCTCGTATCTGTTGCCGTCAAAGTAAACTACCACTGCATAACCTATATTACCTTTGTATGCTATGTCTAAAGCACATACGCTTTTCACGTTTTCTACTCCTAAGTGGGTTATACTTACATTCCTAGCAACTAAATACTGAAACTTTACTAAGAAATTTAAAAGTGGGTCTTCCACTTGCCCTTCAACCTTTCCACTTCTAATACAAAAAGCTCTTGCTCATAAGTTTGGATTGCACCAGGTTTATATCGCCTTACTTCATCTATAGCAGATTCTGCATCTAGACCTTCAGATAAAACTAAGTAACTCGCTATCACAGTTCCAGTCCTTCCCATACCGCCTACGCAGTGAACTAGATTACCCTTTCCTTGTTTAAGCCAATTATAAATTATGATAAATTGCTCCATAGTAGGAGGATGACCATCTGGTATCTTAATATGATAGTACTCAAAACCTAGTTCTTTTAAGGTCTCATAATAATAGTCTACGTTGCCCCATGCCTCTTCTATTTCCCAATCCTCGGGCAAAATTAGAACTCTCTTTACTCCTCTTTGCCTCCACTCTTCTAACTCGTCTCGGGTGTAAGGTATAGGGGATCCGCCTATGATACCTTTTCTAACCCAGTACACTCATCATCACACTCTGCAGATCCGCTGTTCTTCATCCAATATTTATTATGGTGGGCTGTCCCTATAAATCCGTCTATAAAAAAAAGGATCATCAAAGATTTAGCACTACACACTAAAAGTCGATTTGATTTAAATATATACTCATAAATTTCGGAAAGCTCATAATATTCATGTGCTAGACGGGATTGAAATAGAAGAGGGAAAAGAAAGGGAGGACTTTGCAGGATTTAAAATAAAACCTAAGATTATCGCTTACCCAAAAAATGAAGATGAAGTAGTAAAGATAGTCAATTACGCTAGGGATAACAATATCCCCATTGTAACTTATGGTGCTGGGACAAGCCTTGCTGGTCACCTACAGTGTGAAGGATGTATCTTAGTAGACATGAAACGTATGGACAAGATCTTAGAAATTAACGAGATAGATTGGTATGTTAGAGTCCAACCTGCAGTAAATCTCGAGAGACTCAATGTAGAACTTAGCAAAAAAGGATTTTTCTTTCCACCGGACCCTGCAAGTTACTTTCTGTGTTCAGTTGGCGGGGCTACTGCTAATGCTTCAGGTGGAATGAGAGGGGTAAAATACGGAACTTTCAGAGACTGGGTATTAGCATTAAGGGTAGTTTTACCTAACGGAAAGGTTGTGAAAATTGGAGAACCCCTAAGGAAAAACAGAGGAGGATACGACCTTCTACACTTGTTCGTAGGCAGTGAAGGAACATTGGGAATAATAACCGAGATTTGGCTGAGGATAATACCTTTACCTCAAAGTAAAATTTACACACTGTTAGTTTATGTAAATGATATAGAGGAAGCTGGGGAATTGATTTTTAACATAAGAAAGAAGGGAATCCTTCCTGAAATAGCCGAATATATTGATGACCAAGTGGTGAGAGCTTTAAATAGACAATTAAATGCGAGACTCGATGAGAGCGGAGGGGGCGTTTTCATTATTTCAGTTGAAGAAGAAAATTTACTAAAACTTCGAGATCTTCTAGCGGATAAAAAATACATAATAACCGAGGGAGATGAAGCAGAGAAAATATATTCAATCAGAGCACAATCGGCAATAGCGCTTAAGGCAGAAGCGAAACTAATGTATGTAGAGGACATAGTAGTACCCGTTTCCCGTTTAATTGATGCTATAAAGAGAATAAAAGAGATCGAAAAGAAATATAACATAAGAATGCCGGTAATAGCTCATATAGGCGACGGTAATTTACACCCCAACATAATTCTAGACGACCCACTAAAAGCTCAAGAGATCTTTGAAGAAGTCGCTAAGATAGCGATAGAGCTAGGAGGTTCCATATCAGGAGAACATGGTATAGGAGTTCAGAAGGCTAAGGTACTGGCTGAGCAACTTAGTGCACATAACGGTAAAGAGGTCTTAAAAATAATGAAGGGAATAAAGGATTTAATAGACCCCTACCATATTATGAACCCCGACAAATTTGTTGAATTAGCTTACAAACTGAGTGAGAAAAATGAGGGCTCTATTTCCAGGTAGGTTTCAGCCCTTTCATCTAGGGCATATGGCTGCTATCCAATGGTTATTGAATAAGTACGATAAAGTAATTATCCTTATAGGAAGTGGCCAGGAGAGCCATTCGATTTATAATCCCTTCACAGCCGGGGAGAGACTTATAATGATAAGAGAGAGCCTAAAGGAGTACGGCGTAGATTTTCGAAAGGTTATTCTGTTCCCTATGATGGAATCCTTTACAAACAAGAACTGGGTAAGAATAGTAGAAATGTACTCACCACCGTTTGATGTGATAGTAAGTGGAAACCCTTTAGTATACACAGTGGCAAAAGAAGCAGGATATCTAACAGATCAAGTGCCGATATTTAATAGAGAGATATATAATGCTACTAGAATAAGAAAGTTGATGCTAGAAAAAGATCCGAAATGGGAAGAGCTAGTACCGAAGAGTGTCTATAAGTTCATTAAGGAAATCGGTGGCGATGAGAGAATTAGAGAAGTCACTAAGAGTGATTACTGTTAGCTAAGTTAAATTAACTTCTTGTCTGATACACCTTCACCTTTGCCGAAAACCTTCTCGAAAATACTACCATTGGTCTTTATCTTAACTGTATGCCCCGGATTACTACCGGGAAGAACCTCAAATTGCTTTACAACACCATCTCTAACAATTAACAAGTCTAGTGATTGTCCTTCTTGAATATTCGCTCCTTTTACACCGTTCACTGCGATTATCTCATCCCCTGGGAATAGACCAGCATTGTCTGCAGGTGAACCATCCTCAACAAAAGTAATCTTATTTGCTTCTAGCCTTATACCAACGTAAGGTTTACCTCGATCCACAAACTCAACTTCAACATACTTCGAAAGGTGCTTAAAGATGGGAGGATCCCTCTTATATACTAGTTCGTCGAGGAAATCAACCCCATACTCTTCTGCAACGTTTCTTATATCACTATAGGTATAACCGGTCTCTTTGAACCTCAAGTAGAGAGCCTTAAACATCGAATAAATGTCGTAATGGTTATCACTGTTTTCTCTTATTTTCAAGTCCATGAGCAGACCTACTACGAACCCAAGGTCGTAATACGAAACGCCTATATTAAGGAAATTATCGTCACGTTTATAAAGCTTTATCCACGTTAGTTTTGATGATTCTGCCAAGCTCATCCTCTTTATCCCAGGATAGGTCAAGTTCGAGAGGATATTCGAAATAGACTTTAGTCCTTGTTGTGTGTCAATTACCTTACTCAGCACAAGAGACAAGAATGCTAGGTAGTCAGTAACTCCTTCAGCAAACCACAGTAGTTCCGTATAATTTTCCCTCTCATAGTCAATACGCATTAATTCTCTAGGTTTTAACCTCTTGACATTCCACTTATGCACATATTCATGGGCAAATAACCACAGCAAATCCTCTCTGTTCCACGGTACAACAATTGCCGATGAGTTCTCGTGCTCTATACCGCCGAAGTTTACATCACTACGCCTGAAGAAGAATATGTAGCTTTGTTTGTCTTCATTCTCAATTGATAAAGAGGAATCTAGAAAGTTAAGGACTTTAGATAACTTTTCCAGCTCGTTGACGTTATTGATTGTGGAAATCGAGTGAAACTCGGTAACCTTAATCAGATTCAATTTAGGGGAGGCCTGAATAGGTGAGTCCGCAAACTCATCATAGTTCCTTGCACAATATGTAAATTTTCCAATTTCCTTCAAAGTAGTGTGTACTACCCAGTTATTAGGTAATTTTAAGCTTATACAGTATTCTTCGTTTAAATCCTGATAAGGAAAAACTGACACGGGATTTATAAATATATAATCTACCGTCGAAATAGTCTCTCTTTGATCTTTAGATATTGCTGAATAGACATACTCAAATTCGTCATCAGTGAGAAAGTACTTGTTCTTGGAAACAAGGGAAGCTCCTCTTAGCATCACGACGTTCTTCTCTTGCTCTCTTATGAAGTACGATCCTGGAACCCACGTAGGGAAAACTATCTGTTTCCCTGCTACTCCTCTTCCCTTTACATAAATATACTTATTTTTAGGTTCCACAATAAAGAACATCCCAACACCTTAAAACGGAAGCTGAATACCACCTTGTTGCCCACTGGGCAGATATGGGATTAGTGCTGAAGCGAGTTGTTCGGCCGTTAATGTATGCAACCATACCCGTCCAGGGCCAGTTATAGTAACAAAGAAAAGTCCTTCATGGGCAAAGAAAATAGACCTAAGTCCTCCGACAAGCTGGACAGAGTAAGGCATTCCTTCCTCAAATGCCATTAAGTGAGAAGCTTCAACTTGTATCGTTTCACCTGGTTGTAGATCCCTTACAATTAATCCGCCATAAGAGTGTAGGAATAAGTTGCCGAAACCGGTAAATCTTGCTAAGAAAAGCCCCTCTCCTCCTAATATTCCAGCCGTCAGTCTGGATAAAGTAGCATCGTAATTTACAGTGGTCTCAGCGGCTAAAAAGGAGTGGGACTCGGCAAGAATCCCTCTACCTTGTAACGGAATTTGGACTATTTTGCCGGGGAATATCCCCGACAGTACTACTTGTCCAGGACCGTAGAACTCAGTTACAAAAAACGAACCACCAGTTAATGCCCTCTTGATTCCGGATAAAAGACCGCCTCTTAATTTTGTTTGCAAAGTAACAGTGTTATCTTTTATTATCATGTGTCCTGCATCGGCATATATTCCCTCGTTTGGAGATAAATATACCTTAAGGTACTGTAAATCATCTCCTTGGATCTCGTATTGTGGCATAAGAAAGAATATTTACAATAGTTATTAAAAATCTTCTAAATGGTTAGAGTAGCTATTTTAGGTTCTGGGAAGATCGGTACAGCAATTGCTAGATCTATTAAGGATGATTTCGAAGTTATAGCAACGGCAAGAAACGAAACTACATTAAAAAAAGTCCAAGAACTTGGCATAAACTCAACGAGAAATAACTCGTACGCCGTAAGTCAAGCTGACGTAATAATCATCAGTGTAAAACCTCAACACTTTAAACCGTTACTCTCAGAAATAGACACTAATTTGTGGGAAGGAAAAATAGTTGTCTCAGTAATGGCAGGTGTGAGACTGGCAACGCTTTCAAGACTCCTTAGAGGAGCTAAAGTATTTAGAGCAATGCCTAACATTAACGCTGTTGTAGCCAAGGCTACTACAGCAATAACACCAGGAAAAGACGAGATCGTTGAGAAGATCTTTTCTTTAATAGGAAACGTGTATTGGGTTCAGGAGGAGTTGCTAGACGCATGGACAGCAATTATAGGAAGTGGTCCTGCTTTCTTGGCTGAGATTATAGATGCCTTTGCTCTTGGTGCCGTAGCTTGTGGTATGCCCCGAGACCTTGCTTATAATGCTATTTTAGATATGGTGGAAGGGACAGTCACTATGCTTAAGAAATGTAAGACGCATCCAGTGTTTCTCAGAGACCAAGTTACAACTCCTGCAGGCACTACTATACGCGGTCTTATGGTTATGGAAAGTGAGGGGGTCAAGTCTGCTGTTATAAAAACCGTCGAATCTGCTTATCAGAGAGCCGTAACAATAGGTAAGGAAATCGATAGTTCTATTCAGTAAATGAAAATAAGTATAACTTCGTATTAATTTTGAGTTAAACTCAAAAGCATTTTTTATAATTTAAAATTGATGGCCGAGATAAGAGAAATTAAAAAAGTAGAAAGAGAGAAAGCGTCTATTCACAGCCATATATCAGGACTAGGACTAGATGAAAAGGGAAAACCTAAGTTTAAGGCTGATGGGCTAGTAGGTCAGATGGAAGCTAGAGAAGCAGCTGGAATAGTAGTCCAACTTATAAAACAAGGTAAAATGGCAGGGAAAGGTGTCCTCTTTGTAGGCCCATCCGGCACTGGTAAAACAGCACTGGCAATTGCAATAGCTAGAGAACTAGGTGAGGACACTCCGTTTACTATAATGAATGCATCAGAGATATACTCAACGGAGTTAAAGAAAACTGAGATTTTAACACAAGCAATAAGAAAATCTTTAGGTGTCAGGATTAAACAGAGGAGAACGGTATACGAGGGAGTTGTGAAGGATATGAAGCTAAAGGTGGCAAGGAGCAGATTAAACCCATATGCAGTAATGCCAAGAGAAGCCCAAATAACTTTGGCTACTAAGGATGATGAGAGGACTTTAAACGTCGGAGACGCGATAGCTGCTCAATTAATGAAAATGAACATAAGAAAGGGAGACGTGATATGGATTGATGCTGAAACAGGTGAGATATCTAGAGTTGGTAGAGCTAAAGGAATAGAGGGAGAAAAGACATACGATGTAGACGTTGTAAGGCAGGTAGAAGTACCGAGCGGACAAGTAAAAAAGGAAAAAGATATCACCTTCACCGTAACTCTCCACGACTTAGACTTAAACATAGCTGCACAAAGCATATCAATTACTGCTTTGTTTAGTTTCTTTACAGAGAGAGAAATAAACCAAGATATCAGAAAGCAAGTAGACAAGTTAGTAAAGGATATGGTAAGTAAAGGAGAAGCGGAACTAATTCCAGGGGTACTATTCATAGATGACGCACACATGCTAGACATTGAAGCCTTCTCATTTCTCACCAAAGCACTTGAATCCGATCTAGCCCCTATACTAATCCTTGCAACTAATAGAGGCATAACAAAGATAAGAGGAACTGATATGGAGTCTCCGCACGGAATGCCGCTTGATCTATTGGATAGATTATTGATAATACCTACGAGACCATATAACCGAGACGAAATAAAAGAGATAATAAAAATACGTGCTGACGAAATAGATGTAAAACTTGACGAAAAAGCGCTAGAGTTACTTACTAAACTAGGAGTTGAGAACAGCTTAAGATACTCAGTACAGTTACTCGAACCATCACTAGTGATAGCTCAAAAGAAGGGTAGGGATGTAGTAATGCCGGAGGACGTAGAAGAAGCATCTAAACTATTCAGCGATACAAAGAGAAGCGTAAACTATGTTAAGGAGTATGAGAATTTACTGTTGAAATGATGAGTGAAGACGGAACCGACCAGTGAAGAATCGTTGCCGGACTGAACTATTTCTTTAAGCACTCTTCATAGAATCTTTTTTCTAGAACGTCCTTTAAAATTCTGAAAGTCATCCCCCATATCCTAAAACCATTATAATAAAATTCGTCATTTCTACTTTCCAACTGCTTAGGATTTATCCATATTGCCATATCGACCTCGTCCTTCTGGATCTGTGGAATAAATTCTTCATCTACACAACCTAAGTAGGCTCTCACTTTCATATCAGGAGCGTTATTAGGGAAATATACTCCTAGGTCTTTAACTAATCTAGGCTTTATTCCCACTTCTTCGATACACTCCCTTACTGCTGTTTCATCACATGTTTCACTACTCTCTCTTCTTCCACCTGGAAATGCTATATGTCCACTCCAAGGATCATTAGGACTCTCTTTTCTCTTAATTACTAGAATCCTACCGTTCTTCGAAACTAGGACGACTATAGCAGCTCTACACTCCATGTTTTAAGAATTAAAAACTCTGAAGTATATTCTCTTTTCCCATCTCGGATCTTTGAACGGATAGTCTTCTCTATAATGATTACCCCTACTTTCTGTTCTAATGTCCGCAGCTAATGCCGTTAGATATGAGATCAAAATCTCTGGTCTACTTTTTGAGGGATAATATACTGAAGTAAGTTTTGACAATTTCTCGTGGTTCCTAATTATCCCCAGGTTTTCCCAGTTTAACTTTCTAATTTCGTTTAATGTTAAGGTATTACCTATTCCTTCATCTTCAATGAGTTTTAAAGTTTTCATTATTCCGTCTTCAGTTGTTATTCCCTCCCGTTGAAGGTCAACGTATTGTGGTAAATTAATTCCGAAGACTAGCCCTTCAAGCAGGGAGTTACTGGCCAGCCTATTAGCACCGTGAAGACCACTATCGCTTATCTCGCCTATTGCGTAAAGGTTCTTCACACTGCTCTCTCCCCTAATATTCACTCTTATTCCTCCGTCTACAAAATGAGCAGCGGGAGATATAGGAATAAGATCTTTCTTAGGATCTCTTCCGTGTCTGGCTAGGTAAGAAGCGACCACTGGGAATTTTTTCTGAAAATCTTCTATATCCCTTAAATCCATGAAAATCCGGTGACCTTTCAACATCTCGATATATATAGCCCTTGACAATATGTCCCTAGGAGCTAATTCTCCTTTGGGATGGTATTTAAACAGAAATCTCTCGCCCTTCTCATTTACTACTTTAGCTCCTTCTCCTCTCAGCGTTTCGGTCATAAGGAAGGTCTCTCCGTCCAATTTTGCTACAGTAGGATGAAATTGAACGAATTCCATATCGCCCAGCACAGCTCCTACCTTAAAAGCCATAGCAATTCCTTCTCCGATGTTAGTAGGTTGTGTAGATGTGAACTCAAATAAGTATGAATAACCACCGGTAGCCAAGACGACTTTATCCGCATCCTCTATGATTCCTCTTGTTTTTGTGACAAAACCTCTGACCTCTCCTTCTTTAACTACCAAATCTGTCACCATGTCTTCTACAACTGGAATCCCAAGAGAACGCGCTTTGTTTAACAAAAACCTGAATATCTGCCCTCCAGTCTCATCAGTCTTATACATCACTCTACGCCTTGAATGGCCTCCCTCTAGTCTCAGCCCTTTATCAAATTCAAATCCCCAAGACTGAAGAGTTTCGACAGCGTGTTTCCCCTCTTGTGTAACATATCTAACTGTTCTAATATCACAAAGTCCATCTCCTACTTTGATCGTATCCTCCGCATGTAATTCCGGGCTGTCATTAACAGAGACAGATACAGCAACACCGCCTTTGGCTATTGGGGTGGACCCTCCATCTACTTTCTTAGTAATTACCGTAACTTTATGACCCGATATTTTCAATGATACAGCTGCGGAGAGACCTGCAATTCCGGAGCCTATAATATAGATCATTTAATATCGAACTTATGTTCGGAATATAAAAGCTTTAATCCTAAGGAGATAAGTATTTGACTCGCAGTGAAAATAGCTGTAATTTACTTTGGAGGACAGTATAACCACCTTATCGTGAAAGATCTTAAATACCTCGGGGTTGAGGCTGTAGCCGTCACTCCTGACAAACCAGTGGACTTCTTAAATAATTTCGATTGCGTCATTTTCGGTGGAGGCCCTTATTCCGTAGTAACGGAATTAGATAAAATGGGGAATGCTAAAGAATATGTACTGAAAACCACTTTACCTAAAATGGGTATATGCTTAGGACATCAGTTAATAGCGAAAGTTCTAGGAGGAGAAGTAAACAAAGCTAAGAACCCAGAGTACGGCTTAGTTAACGTTATGATTGACGATGAGGATACGTTACTAAGAGGTTTAAAACCATCTATAAAGGCTTGGGAAAGTCACACAGACGAGGTTATATCACCGCCTAATGGGTTCAGAGTATTAGCACATAGCGAGAACGCTAAAGTACAAGCTATGGTGAACAGTGATAATACTATTTTCGGGGTTCAGTTCCATCCTGAGGTTAAACATACGGAAAAAGGGATTGAAGTATTTAAGAATTTCATCCAGGCATGTAAGAAATGATATTAGAAAAACTTATATCTAGAAGACTGTTAGAACTCCTAGAAGAAGATGTATTGCCTGAGGACATTACAAGTAAAGCCGTAAAAGGGGTTAAGTGTAGAGCTTATGTAGTAGCTAAAGAAGAAGGTTTGTTAGCAGGAAATAAGTTTCTTGTACCGTTCTTAGAAGACATGCGATTAAAGGTCATAGAAGCTAAACCAGACGGAAATTATTTCAAAAAAGGAGACAAATTGCTTATTTTCGAAGGAGACGGAGAAGACGTCCTAATGGTCGAAAGAACATTGCTTAACTTACTTAGCAGACTTTCTGGGATAGCTACTGCGACATCTTTAATGGTAAAGCTTGCAAGAACTGTTAACTCTAATGTTGTTGTCGCTGGAACTAGGAAAACTACTCCAGGTTTAAGACTATTCGAAAAGTACGCTATAGAAGTTGGTGGCGGAGACCCTCATAGATACAATCTGTCCGACATGGTTTTGATAAAAGATAATCACATAACATTACTAGGTGGAATAAGAAATGCTGTAGAGAGTGTTAGAAAATACGTAAGTTTCTCAAAGAAGATAGAGGTAGAAGTGACTAGTTTAAAAGAAGCTGTAGAGGCATACGAAGCTAAGGCCGATATCATTCTCTTAGATAATATGACCCCAGATGAAGTAGGAGAGGTTGTTTCTCATCTGAAAGGAAAGATACTAATAGAAGCCTCGGGTAGGATTACTCCTGACAATGTAGTGGAATACGCAAAAACTGGGGTAGACATAATCTCTAGTGGTTACATAACCCACAGTGTAAAGGCTATCGATATGTCCCTAGACGTAGAAAAACTAGACTAAACCTTGTATTTCTTTTACTCCAGATTGTATATAGCTCTGGTTCAAATGGTTTATCAAGTACTGCGGCGTCTCATTTTGTATTAAAGACGGGTTTATTAAATAACCTATCAATATATATGTCCCCTTATTCCCTGAAATTATAACGGTCGAAGGTATATGTGGAGGGTTGCCCATATACGCAGCAGATTGGAAGAATCCACCTTGCGCCCACTTGTCCACTACGTATTCCTTAACTATATGGTAATATTGAGGTAAATATTGCTGTATCTGAGATAATCCGTATTGAACGTAGTTACTTACTTGTAGACCAGTTGCCGTAGCATTAAGGTAACGGTTATAAAGATAAAGGAACTTGAAGTGAACATACGAGTTTGGCTGAAAACTTAGAAAAATAAGAGATGGAGTATCAGGGTATATGTCGTTAGGGTCTGAATAAGTGCTTTGTTGATCTCTTCAATTTATTTCATAAGCATGATATGATACATTGAGAATTTTTCAGTAATTAATATTTATTTCAACGTTATTCGCAAGCTCACACCCTAATACCCGGAGCTCTAC